>JBIPOX010000075.1:0-6123 GCA_044378785.1 Novosphingobium sp. | reverse complement strand
ATTGTTTGGAAAGGGAATTGCTATGAGCTGGACTGATGAGCGGATCGCAACGCTGACCAAGTTGTGGGAAAGCGGCGCAACCGCAAGCCAGATCGCCGACGAGCTGGGCGGGGTCAGCCGCAATGCCGTTATCGGCAAGGCGCACCGCCTCGGGCTCAAGGCGCGGCCCTCGCCGGTCAAGCCCAACGAGAAGGAAGCAAAGCCTCGCCCGCCGGTCAAGAAGGCAAAGGCACCGTCGCCCTCGGCCGATTTTGCCAGTGACGATCCGCCGCCGCCCGCGCCCCGGCCGGTACCGGTTGCCTCTGTTTCGGCCAGCTCCGCGCCGCCGCCCGCCGCTCAGGCGGCAAGCGAGGCACCGACGCCCGGCCCGGAAAAGCCACGCATCGTTTCGGTCGGCCCAGGTGGTTTCCTGCGTCAGGGGCCCGGCGATCAGCAAGCGCCGATCCCGCCCGCGCCGCCGCGCCGACTGGTGCCAGCCAAGCCCAGCGCCGAGATTGCCGACAAGACCAGCCTGCTCGATCTTAACGATCGCATCTGCCGCTGGCCGATGGGTCACCCCGGCGAGCCCGATTTCCATTTCTGCGGCACGAACGTGAACCCGGGCTTTCCCTATTGCGTCGAGCATTGCGGCCGCGCCTATCAGGCGCAATTGCCGCGCGGCGCGCGCCGTCCACCTCCACCCCTGCCGTTCGGCGGTCCGCGGGTGCGCTGAGCAAAGCCTGCGGGCGCTAACCCGGGGCCGGCTCCGCTTCGCGCGCCGCCTCGGCCTCGGCGGTCGGGCACAGCAGGAATGCCAGCAGCGCCGCGGCAAGGGTCAGCGCCGCGATCCAGCCCATGGTCAGGTAAAAACCGGTCGCCGACGGCATCATGGCACCGCCATCGGCGGCACTGGCGACCGCTCCAACCGCGAGCATGACTGCGATCACTTGCGAGCCGATGGATTGCGCCATGCCGCGCAGCACCGACATCGCGCCGATCGCCTCGCTCGTCCGTTCCTGCGGCACCGAGGCCACGATGATGTTCGGAATCGCGGCATTGAGCATGGTCGTGCCAAACGAGATCACGCACATCAGCAGCACGATCTGAATGATCGTGGTTGGAAAGGCGAGCGAGAGCACCCAGCCGAAGGCCGCAAGAAGGCTGCCCGACAAGATCGACAGCACGTTCGAAGGCAGTTTGGTCAGCCCCGCAATCGTTGCCGTTAGGCCTAGGCCCGCCATCGTCCAGGTCGGGTTCTGGCTATAGGCCGAAAACACGATCGTGATCTGCAAGGTACCAAGCGAGAGCAGCACCGCCAGCCCGATCGTCACCGCAACATTGCGCGAGGCGAGCAGGCGCAGGTTGATGAATGGCTCGGCGGCGCGCAGGCTGCGCAGCGCCCAGTAGGCCATGACCGCGAGTCCCAGAACGATCAGCCCGATGACTGTCGCATTGAGCCAGCCAATCGTGTTCGACAGGCTGATGCCGAGCAGCACCGCAGTGATCCCGGGGATCGGCAAGATGCCTTCGATCCAGTCAATCGGGGTGCGCGGCGGCGAGCCCGGATTGGCCGGGATCATCGCCTGGATCGCCGCGAAAGCAACCATCAGCATGACAGTGCTGACCACGAACAGCGTATGCCAGGGATAGTGATCGATGATCCAGCCACCCAGCACCAGGCCAGTGGCAGTGCCCATGCCCATGCCCGTGGTCATCAGCCCGATGGCGACAGGCAGCCGTTCCTTGGGCAGGGTTTCGCGCAAGATGCCGATGCTCAGCGGGATCAGCGCGGTGGCGCAGCCCTGCAGCGCGCGGCCCAGCAGGACGAGCAGGAAGTCGGTTGTCACCGCGCTTAGGATCGAGCCGGCAATGGCGATGGCGAGCATGATCTGGAGCACCCGCTTGCGCCCATAGATGTCGCCCAGACGCCCCGCCATCAGCGCCGCCGAGGTGCCGATCAGCCCGTGCGAGGTGATCAGCCAGCCCGCTGTCACTGGATCGCCGAACTCGCGGATCAGCGTCGGCAATGCGACGTAGATCATTGTCGTCTCGAAGATCGCGGCAATTTCCGCGATCAGCAGCGCGCCAACGATGGTCCAGTAGCTGGAGCGGGCAGGCACTGCCTCAGGCCCGCTTCGGGCCCTTGGGCACGTCGCGGAAGGCCACGCCCTTGTCGCCCGAAGCCTCGCGCGGCATGCCGAGAATGCGCTCGGCCACGACATTGCGCGAAATCTCGGTCGTGCCGCCGCCTATGCAGGAAATCTGGCGCATCAGGAAGTTCATGCCGACCGCGTCGGTCGCCGCTTCCTCATCTTCGTCCCAGACGCTGGCTCCTGATCCGGCCAGTTCGAAAGCGATGGTCGAGCGGCGCACGCTGGCGGTGCCACGGAACAGGCGATCAATCGCCGACATGTCTTTGTTGGCCTTGGTCGCCGCATCGGCGATGCGGTTCTGCAAGACCCGCGTGACCAGGCCCAGCTCGCGATGCTCGCCGATGAGTTCGCGCGAGGCAGGATCGTCGATCAGGCCCGATTTGCGCGCGATGGCGACCGGCGAGTCTTCGTGACCCGCGCTCAGGGTCATGCCCGTGGGGTAGGTCACGTAAGGCGAATTGTGCCCCATCCGTTCGTGGAACATCCAGCGCGTGCCGATGGTCCAGCCAGCGTCGATCTCGCCGACCCGGTCGCTGTCGGGAATGCGCACGTCGGTGAAGAATTCCTGGCAGGCCTCGGATTCGCCGTTGAGGCGCACGATCCGCTGGATTTCGACCCCTGGCGCGCGCAGCGGCACCAGGAACACGGTCATGCCCTGATGCTTAGGCAGGTCCCAATTGGTGCGCGCAAGGATGATGCCCCAGTCCGCCCACCAGGCGCGCGAGGTCCACACTTTCGATCCGTTGAGCACCCAGTGGTCGCCATCGCGCACTGCCGCCGTAGTGATACCGGCAACGTCCGAGCCGCCACCCGGTTCGGACAGGAGCTGGACCCAGACCTCGTCGCCCTTGAGGATCGCGGGCAGGTGCGCGGCTTTCTGTTCGGCCGTGCAGAATTCGAGGATGGTCGAGGCGCAGGGGTTGAAAGTCGGCACCGCGAAGCGCGAGGGATATTCGTGGCCGGACAATTCCTCGTTGAAGGCACGGTTGTGTTCGGCGGTTAGCCCTTGCCCGCCGTATTCCTTTGGCATGCAGATGCCGGCAAAGCCGCCGTCGAAGATCTTGCGCTGAAGGGCGCGGTCGCGGGCGACAGCGACCAGTTCCTCTTCGTCGTCCTTGCAATGCTGGGTCCGGTCCCAGGGTTGCTGGGGTCCAAGGTTGGCCTTGATCCATTCGCGGGCGCGAAGGCGGAATTCCTCGACTGGCTCAATTGTCGTGCTCATGCAGCCATCTCCTTGTCGATCTGCATTGCCGCCAGCCACCGGCGATGCTCTGCCGGGGTGCCATAGAGCAGCCGGTTGAGCGTCACCCGGCGCAGGAAAAAGTGCAGGTCGTGCTCGTAGGTCACGCCGATGCCGCCGTGGATCTGCACGCAATCCTGCGCCAGTTCGACCCCGTGCTCGCCGATATAGGCCTTGGCCGCGCAAACCAGCTCGGTCGCCCGGCGATCGCCGTCAGTGACTGCGTCGGCGGCTGCATCGCCGACCGCGTGGCTCGCCTCGAGCCAGGCCTTCATGTCGGCGAAGCGGTGCTTGAGCGCTTGGTAGGAGGCAAGCGCGCGGCCGAAGGTGTAGCGCTCGAAGGCCCAGTCCATGGTCATCGCGAAGGCTGCTTCCATCGCGCCGACCGATTCGGCACAGAGCATCACCACTGCATGCTGGACCTGCTGAAGGACCTGTCCGTCGGCTTGCCCAAAGCCGCCGACCAGTGCTCGTTCGGGCAGGCGGACATTGTCGAAACTGACCGCGCCGAATTTGCGCGATACGTCGATCGCCTTCAGCGCCTTGACCGTGATGCCTGCACTTTGAGCAGGTACCAGCACCTGCGTCATGCCGCCCTGACTCGCTCCGGTAACCAGGAAAACGCCCGCTTGCGTCGCGGATTCGACCGGGCGGACCGAGCCGTTGATGATCACATCGCTGCCTTCGCGAGTCACCGAGATGCTCGCTTCGCCTGGCGCTTGCCAGGGAGTTGCGCCGAGGCAGCAGGCCGCGATCGTCGTGCCGCCGATGATTTCCTCGAGCACCGGGGTGTGCAAGGCGCTTGCATCGGCTGACAGTGCCGCTGCAACCACATTGCAATCAACCAGCGGACCAGGCGCGGAGTGGCGTCCGAATTCGTAGGCGATCAGAGCGAGATCGACCATGCCACGGCCCGAGACGCTTCCGCCGCCAAGCTCCTCGCTGACCAACGGCATCATCCAGCCAAGCTCGGCCCCGCCCTGCCAATAGACAGGATCGAAGCCCGCCATGCTGTCCTTGTCCTTGCGCTGGCGATCCAGCGGCACGTGGTCGGCCAGATAGCGCGCGGTGGTATCGCGCAGCAATTGCTGGTCGGCGCTCAACTCATGCCACATCCGTTTCCCAACTCCCTATTGCGCAATTCTCTGCCTGATTATCGATTCGTGCATGGCACAGCCAAAGCACCTGTGCCAGCATGGTTTGACCAAAGGGGAGCGTGATGGCGATGTCGAAACATGCGTTGATTCGATCGACGGCGGTGCTGGCCGGGCTTGCGCCGATGCTGTTCGCCAGTGCGGCCATGGCCCAGCCTGCCGCCGATACCCGGCCCAACATCGTGGTGATCGTCGCCGACGATCTCGGCTTTTCCGATCTTGGTGCCTTCGGCGGCGAGATTCGCACCCCCCATCTCGACGCCCTGGCGATGGAGGGGGTTCGGCTGACCAACCTGCACACCGCGCCGGTGTGCTCGATGTCGCGCGCCGAGCTGCTGACCGGGGTCGATCATCACCGCACCGGCCTTGCCACCTTTGGCGAATTCCTCGACCGCAATCCCAACCAGAAGGGGCAGCCCGGTTACGAGGGTTATCTCAATGGCCACGTCATCACCATCGCCGAGCGGTTGAGCGAGGCGGGGTATGCAACGATGATGTCGGGCAAGTGGCATCTCGGGCACGAGCCGCGCGCCAACCCGGCGGCAAGGGGCTTTGGCCAGTCCTTCACCTTGCTGGGCGGCGGCCACAACCATTTCAATCCGCCGAGCGCGCCGGGCGCGCAAACCGCCTATGCGCAGTACACCCTGAACGGCAAACCGGTCAGCCCGCCGTCGTTCTACTCTTCGGACTATTTCACCCGGCAGCTGATCGGTTTCCTGCCTGACGGCAAGGACAAGGCGCGCAAGCCGTTCTTCGCCTACCTTGCCTTCACTGCGCCGCACTATCCCTTGCAGGCACCGAAAGAGGACGTGGCGCGCTATGCCGGCAAGTATGACGAGGGCTATGACGTGCTGCGCGACCGGCGCGTGGCGCGCCAGAAAGCGCTTGGCCTGGTGCGCGGCGATGTCGTCACGCACGAGCCGAGCCGGGGCAGCCGCTGGAAAGACCTTCCCGCCGCCGAGCGCAAGCGCATGGCCCGCCAGATGGAAGTCTACGCCGGCATGGTCGACCGGATGGACCAGAACATCGGGCACCTGATGGCCGCGCTCAAGGCGCGCGGGCTCGATGACAACACGCTGATCTTCTTCATGTCGGATAACGGCGCCGAAGGGCACCAGCTCGAACAGTCGGTGGTGTTTCCCGACATTGGCAAAGGCCTGCTGGCGAGCGGCGACAACAGCCTTGCCGCGATGGGCTCCGAGAAATCCTATTTCTGGTATGACACCAATTGGGCTGAGGCAGCGACCGCGCCATCCCGGCTCTACAAGTCGTTCCCGAGCGAGGGCGGCACCCGGCCCGTGGCATTCCTGGCCGGAACCCGGGTCAAGCGCCAGGGCATCGCCGCGTCCTATGTCTCGGTGCGCGACGTGGTGCCGACCATCATCGAGCTGGCCGGCTTGCCCAGGCCGCAATTCACCCGCGGCAATGCGCCGGTGTTCGTGCCCACCGGCAAGAGCCTGGTTCCGCTGCTGAGCGATCCCGCCGCCGTGATCCATGCAACGGTGATCGACAATGGCGAGATGTTCGGCCGCCGCTGGTCACGCAGCGGCAACTGGAAAGCGGTCTATATCCCCGCGCCGACCGGCCCCTCGCGCTG
>JBIPOX010000073.1:0-6171 GCA_044378785.1 Novosphingobium sp. | reverse complement strand
ACCCCAGAATCAACGATCAGGCACGGCGTCAAGCTAACCCGCTGATACTACTCAACTTAGTTTCGGATCAGGCTCTGACACATTACTTATTGGGGGGCTATTCGTCATTGCGAGCCCGGCCTTTTGCCGGGTGAAGCAATCCAGAGCGTGTTGCCAGCACTGGATTGCTTCGTCGCCTTCGCCTCCTCGCAATGATGAGGCCGGACAATCTTCGCGCCTTTGCGCCTTTGCGAGCGACTTCTCCCTAAACGAACTCCGTGCTGCGAAGAGAATTGAGGAAAACAGACGGAACGATTTGTCCGTTCGGATTGAGGAACTTACGAGCGAGGAACGCTTCAAGGTGTTCAGCGGCAACGCGGCGCGGATCTGCGGGATTGAGGTTTGAGGGTTGCATGCCTGCTGGTCTAGAGGCGAGCTTGGGCACTGAGTTATACGTCATTGACATATGAGGCATTGACGTATAACTAGCGTGGATGGCATCGATGCAGACAGTTGTCGAATTGCCGGAGTTTCTGCGGCGGGCCAAGGCGATCATGTCAGATGAGGAGCGGTTCGCACTTGTCTCGTTCCTGGCGGCCAATCCCGAGGCGGGGTTGTTGCTAGGGGGCGGCTTGCGCAAGGTTCGCGTCCCTCGTCAGGGCGGAGGCAAGAGCGGCGGTTATCGCACGCTTTACGTCTTTGGAGGCAGCTCAATGCCGTTGTTCCTGCTGACTGTGTTTGCCAAGAGCGAGAAAGACAATCTGACCAAGGCCGAGCAGGCAGCGGCGGTCGCGCTGAGCAAGGAATTGCTGGCAACATATGGGATCAAGCCGTGAGCGAATTTTCCGAAAGCCTGATGGGAGCACTCGGCGAGGCGTTGGCTCATGCGCGCGGCGAAAAGACGGGCGCCGTCGTGCACGAGATCGAAGTGCCGCTAGTCGATGTCGCTGCGATCCGGGCCAGTACCGGCTTGTCGCAAAGCGCCTTCGCGCGCAGCATCGGGGTTGCCAAGGGCACCCTCCTCAACTGGGAGCAGGGCCGCCGTCGTCCGACTGGCCCCGCGCAAGTGCTCCTGGCGATGATTGCGCGCAAGCCTTCGCTGGTAACAGAGTTGTTGCGTTAGCGAGCCGATCTCGCCGGGCGCGCTGTCGGCTATGCCAACCCGCTATCCCGATGCTTTGACAAGCTCAGTCCTAATCCCCCCTCAATTCACCGCCCCAACCGCCTTGAGCGCCTCGATCTCGTCCCATTCCAGCCCGTATTCCATCAGCACCTGCTCGGTATGTTCGCCGTGCTGCGGCGCGCGAGACTGTGCCAGCGCCCGTCCATCGACCTGCGCCGGGCTCGCCGCGACCGGATAGGTCCGCGCGTCGCCCGCAATCGTGGTGACAAAGCCGTTGGCGAGCACCTGCGGGTCGGCCAGCGCCTCTTGCGACGACTGGACCAGCGACCACGGCACCGGGCACCGCGCCAGCCGGGGCAGCCAGTAGGCGAGGTCCTGCCGGGCAAACGCCACGTCCAGCGCGGCAATACATTCGCGCACATTGGCCAGCCGCAGCTCGCCATTAGCGAAGCGCGGATCGCTAACCAGTTCGGGGCATTCGAGAATGTCGCAGATCTCCGCCCAGTTCTTTTCGGTCTGCACCCCGGCGAAGTAGATGTCGCGGCCATCCTTGCTGGTATAGGCAGTGACCAGGGCGTTGGGCTGGTCGGCATGAGCGAAGCGCGGGATCGTCTCGACGCCGTAAAGCGCGGCGGCGAGGATCGCCGGGCCGTTCATCCACACCCCGGTTGAGAGCAAGGACACGTCGATCAGGCCGCCCTTGCCGGTGCGCTCGCGCCGGAACAGTGCGGCGCTGATCGCGCCCGCCAGATGCGCGCCGGCTGTCACGTCGCCCATCGCCGGGCCTGGCTGGGGCACGAATTCGCCGACAGTAGCGGCGATGGTGTGGCCGATGCCGCTGCGCGCCCAGAAATCGGTATGGTCGAAACCGCCCGCCTCGCGCTCCGGCCCTTCGGGGCCGTGGCCGGTCGCGCGCCCATAAACGAGGCGCGGGTTGAGCGCGGCAAGCGTCTCGTAATCGAGGCCGAAACGCCCGCGTGCATTGGGCAGCAGGTTGGTGATGAACACGTCGGCCTGCCTAACAAGCCGGTGCAGCAGGTTGCGGCCTTCCGGAGTCGAAACGTCGATGCAGACACAGCGTTTGCCGCGGTTGAGGTTCTCCCACATGAACTTGATGCCGGTATCGACCTTTGGCAGGCCGCCTATGACGCGGTCGCCCATCATCGGGTCGGCAATGCCCGGCGGCACCACCTTGACGACATCGGCGCCCCAGTCGGAAAGGACGGCGGCCGAGGCGGGCGCAAAGGCATACATCGACAATTCGATGACCTTGACGCCATCGAGCAGATCATACGGCAAGTCGTCTCTCCCTGTTCCCGGCTGGCCTTAGCCCAGCGCGGCAGTGTCGATGTTGTAGACCCTGGCCGCATTGCCGCCGAACACCTGGGCGCGTTCCTCCGGCGTGAACTGTCCGGCGGCGTCGGCCATATATTCCAGCGCATCGGGATAGAGGCAGACCGGGTGCGGAAAGTCGGTCTGGAACATGACGTTGCCGGTGCCGACCTTGTGCGCGTCGGCGTAGAGGTGCTTTCGCTCGAACCACGAGCAAGCATAGATCTGCCGCGCGAAAATCTCGGCTGGCGAAATCTGGTAATCGCTGCGCGCCTCGCGCATCTGGAATTCGACCGCTTCGAGCATGAAGGGGATCCAGCCCACTCCGCTTTCGACCGAGACCAGCTTCAGCTTCGGGTGCCGCTCGAGCCAGCGCGAGATGAAGATGTTGGCGAAAAGCTGGAAATTGGCGAAGAACAGCGAGCTTGAGCCATAGGCAAGCTTCTCGGTCGGGGTGAAACTGGGCCAATGGCCCTCGCCAAACCATTCGGTGTTCGAGAAACCGCCGCCGATGTGGAAGTTCACTGGCAGCTGCGCGTCTTCGCACAGTTCCCACAACGGGTTCCAGTGTGCGTCGCCAAGGTCGGGAAAGCCGTTGTTGTGCGGCTGCGAGTGGGTGTTGACGCCGCGCAGGCCCATGGCGCGGCAGCGTTCGACCTCGGCGACGGCCTGCTTCATGTCCCACCACGGCACCATCGCCATCGGGTAGATGCGGTTGCCCGAATCCGCCTGGAACTCGGCGAGGGCGTCGTTGTAGATCTTGGTAATGACCAGCCGCAGTTCGGGATCGACGTTCATCCCCTTCTGGTTGCCGAAGCCGAGCAGGTTGGGATAGCAGATCTGCGCGGTGATCCCGGCCTCGTCCATATAGGCGACGCGGGCCTTGGCATCCCAGGCACCGTCAAAGATTTCCTCGAATTTCCAGGTGGTGAGCTCCATGCCATAGGCCTTGGTGCCGTCCTTGCGGATGGTGCACGAGGCAAAGGCCGGGCCCATGCGCACGTCGCCATCCATGTACCACGACAGCTGGCCGTCCACTTCCTTGACCTGCGGCAACCGGTCTTTCCAGCTTCCGGTCGCCCGGCTGGTCCACAGGTCATAGGGTTCGGCATAGTGCGTGTCGGCATCGATCACCGCGATGTCGGCGAAAGCCTCTGGCTTGGCTGGCATGTTCATCGCATTTCTTCCCCGTGCTTCGGCGGCCTCTTGTTCCGGCTAGTTCTCGGCGGGCCAGTAGCGCGCCTTGAGTTCCTTCTTGTAGAGCTTGCCGGTTTCGGCGCGCGGCATCTCCTGTTCGAAATCGACGCTGCGCGGGCATTTGACGTCGGCCAGCCGCTCGCGGCACCAGGCGATCAGTTCGGCCTCGAATTCGGCCCCGGCGCGACGCCAGTCGGCAGGCTGGACCACTGCCTTCACTTCCTCGCCAAAGTCGTCATTGGGTACGCCGAACACAGCGACGTCGCCCACTTCGGGATGGGTGATCAGCAAGTCCTCGACCTCTTGCGGGTAGACGTTCACGCCGCCCGAAATGATCATGAAATGCTTGCGGTCGGACAGATAGAGGAAGCCGTCCTCGTCAAGTCGGCCGATGTCGCCCAACGTCGTCCAGCCGGGATGCTTGGGATTTCGCGAGCTGGCGGTCTTGACCGGATCGTTGTGATATTCAAAATCCCGCCCGCCTTCGACATAGATGGCGGCGGTCTCTCCGATGGGCAGTTCGTCGCCCTCGTCGTTGCAAATGCGGATCGTGCCAAACATCGGCCTGCCCACCGAGCCGGGATGGGCAAGCCAGTCCTCGCTGTTGATCAGCAAGAACATGTTGCCCTCGGAGCCTGCGTAGTATTCGTGGACGATCGGCCCGAGCCAGTCGATCATCTGTCGCTTGACCGGGACGGGGCAGGGCGCGGCGGCGTGAATGACCTTTTCGAGCGAAGAAAGGTCATGCCTGGTGCGCTCCGCTTCCGGCAGACGCAGCAAGCGGATGAACATGGTCGGCACACATTGCGTGACCGTAATCTTGTGCCGCTCGATCGCGGCTAGGAACCGCTCGGGCGTGAACTTCTTCATGCACACCACGGTGCCGCCGAGCGACTGAACGACCGTGCTGTAGCCCAGCGGGGCGGAGTGGTAGAGCGGTGCCGGAGACAGGTAGGTGACCGCCTCGTTGAAGCCGAAGAAGGCCTGGAACATCAGCACGCCGGGATTGTCCTGGGTCGGCGGTCCGGGCATTCGCGGCAGCCGCACGCCCTTGGGGCGCCCGGTCGTGCCCGAGGAATAGGCCATGCGCAGCCCGATCTGCTCGTCGGCGATCGGCGTGTCGGGTTGGCCTGCCACCAGGTCGCCCCAGCTTGCAAGGCCGGGCAGCGAGCCGACCGCGATCATCTGCCGAAGATTGGGCGTCAACTCGGGATGGGCGGCAAGATCGGCTGCGGTATCGGCCAGATCCTCGCCGATCAGCAGGTGGCTCGATCCGCTGTCATTGACGATATAGGCGATCTCGTCGGCCTTGAGACGCGAGGAGATTACCACCAGCATGATCCCGGAGCGTTGCGCTGCCCAGACGATATCGAAGTACTCGGCGCGGTTCTCGCAGACCAGCGACACGGTGCCGTCGCTGCCGATGCCCAGCGCGCGCAATGCATGGGCACCGCGATTGGCCCGCGCCTCAAGCTGCGCAAAGGTAACGACCTCGCCTGTCTCCTCCATGATCAGGGCGGGCTTGTCCGGCGTTGTCTCGGCAAATGTCCTTGGATGCATGGGTGCTAGTCTCTCCGGAATTCACTCTGTCAATTCTTGCCGTTCGCCCTGAGCCTGTCGAAGGGCCGTACTTTCTTCGCTCGCTTGATTTGAGGAAAAGGACGGTGCTTCGACAAGCTCAGCACCATCGGAAAAACCTGGCACATTCCTGCCTCATTCGAACAGCATGACCTGTACGTCACGCTCACCTGTAAACGGGTGGCGACCGTGCGCAACCAGCCGGTTGTCGAGCAGCATGATATCGCCCGAGCGCCACGCGAAGGCGATCTTGCGACCCTCGAACAGGTCGCGCGCGACGAGGTAGTCTTCCTCGGTGAACGGCTCGCCATTGCCAAACGAGACCGAATAGGGCCGGTCGGTGTGATCGCCATAGAGCCGGTCGAACATGTCGGCCCGCTCCTTGCCAATGGTCCACGCGTTCTGGATCTGCGAATTGAGCTGGTTGAAGTACAGCAGATCGCCGGTAACCGGATGCAGGGTGGTTGCAGGCTCGTTGTTCCAGAAGGTAAGGCTGCCATCCTCGTTCCAGCGGTACTGCGTGCCGCGTTCGGTCAACTTGGCCGAGACCTCCTGGCGGTCGTCGCTGTCGAACCAGTATTGCCAGGTGGCGTGGCGGATTTCCGGGTCAGCGCGCCAATCCTCGACTTCGGCGCTGCGCAGGTTACGCACATAGCGCGCGCCCAGTTGCTCGAGCTTGCGGCGCGTCGCCTCGGGTAGCTCCTCAAGCAAGCCGCGCATGTCGCAGATCACTGTCTCGCCGCCGCTTTCGGGCGCATGCTTGCAATAGAATGCCAGCGCGCGTGGGCTGCCGGGCATATAGGACATTTCCTGATGAAGCTGGATGTAGACGTCCGGCGGTGTGCGGGTCGCTTCCATCGCCGCGCCCTTGATCGGCTTGCGGTTCGAGGTTCCGCCAGCATAGCCCTTGGCATAGGTCGTGAACCGGGCCATCGCGGCAAGGAAATCGTCGGTATCGGCGA
>JBIPOX010000072.1:0-6187 GCA_044378785.1 Novosphingobium sp. | reverse complement strand
CGAAAACATCCACTCGCACAACAGCTCGGACGACGGCACCGAATGGTTCGGCGGCGCAGTCAACATGAAGCGTCTGGTCATCACCGGCGCGGACGATGACGGCCTCGACGTAGATACCGGCGCTCAGGCCAATGTGCAGCAACTCCTGATCCTGCCGCGTTCGGGCAGGGGCGATACACTGTTCGAGATCGACAGTAACGGTGCCGAGGCCGATGCGCCGCGCACCAAGCTCAACGTCGTCAATTTCACCGCGATCCAGCCCCAGACCAGCTCCGACAATGAAGCCAACGGTCAGGCGGCGGCCTTCTTCCGCGGTAACTCGGACGTGACACTGGCCAACGGCCTGATCATTGCACCAGACAACGAGTGCATACGCATGAACGGTTCGGGCACCACGCCGGTGACCCTGACAGCGCGCTCGGTCGTGCTCCAGTGCAGACCAACCAAGTTCATCGGTACCGGTTCGCTGAACGCTGCGGCCGTAGCCACGGCCTTCGGTTCGGGCGCAAACGGCAACAACGATGCCTTCACGTCGACGCTGACGAGCCTGTTCGTCAATGGCGCCAACGAGGACGCGGTCGCTGCTTTCAACGCAACCTCGCTGTCGACCTTCTTCGACGTACCGAGCCCTAACCGGATCGGCGCGGCATGGGCGGGCAACAACACCTGGGTCAACGGGTGGACCTGCAACAGCTCGTACGCCAACCTGGGCGGCGGATCGGCCTGCACCTCGCTGCCGACGACCTGATCGCTGCTGCCTCAACGAAGCAACTACTCGGGGGGCGGCCACCTGCTGGCTGCCCCCGCCTTGCATCCGATCAATAGGGGAATTCCGATGTCTATCACGTCGCGACTGGCAGGCGTCCTGTTCGCAACCACGGCGCTGTGCGCGCCACACCTCGCGTTTGCGCAGGCCGAACCGCCTGTGACCGACGAGGCCGCGCCCGACACGTTGCCCGAAGGAGCCCCCGAAGCACCGCAGGAAGAAGAGGTCGAGGTTTCGGTTCCCGGCGGCGGCGGCGAAATTGTCGTGACCGGCGCGCGCGAGCGCAACTTCGCCAAGGCTTCTGATCAGGTCATCTCGCTGCTATCTTCCGCCGAAATCGCCCGCACCGGCGAAGGCAATATCGCCGGTGCGCTCAGCCGCGTGACCGGCCTTAGCGTCGTCGGCTCGGGCTATGTCTATGTCCGTGGCCTTGGCGACCGCTATTCGCTTGCGCTGCTCAACGGCTCGCCGCTGCCCAGCCCCGAGCCGCTCAAGCGCGTGGTTCCGCTCGACTTGTTTCCCAGCGGCCTGATCGCCTCCTCGCTGGTCCAGAAGAGCTATTCGGTGAACTACCCCGGCGAATTCGGCGGCGGCGTGATCAACCTGACCACGCGGGCCGTGCCGCGCGATCCGTTCCTTACCATTTCGGCCGGCCTTTCCGGCGACAGCGAGACGACCGGCCAGTTCGGCTATTCCTACTTCGGCAGCAAGTCGGACTGGACCGGCTTTGACAATGGCGCGCGCGACACGCCACCGGCGCTCCAGTCCTTCCTCGCCAGCGGCGATCGGATCAGCGCGGGCAGGGTCAACACCCAGGCGATCGCCGGCCAGCTGGTGCGCTTCAACAACGCGACCCTGCAAAAGATCGGCAACCTGCCACCCAACTTCTCGGCCAGCATAACCGGTGGCAAGGCGTTCCCAATTGGCGACGGCGAACTCGGCGTGATCGCCACGGCGGGGATCAGTAACCGCTGGACCAATCGCGACGCGACCCAACAGAGCTCGCTCTCAGCCGACCTCTCGACGCTTGAATCTGACTTCCAGCGCGTCACCTCCGCCAACCGCATCGTCGTCAATGGTTTGCTCGGCGTCGGCCTCGAGCTTGGCGAGCACAAGATGCGCTGGACCAATCTTTACGTCCGCGACACCGTCAAGCAGGCGCGCCTCGCCATCGGCAACCGCCAGCAGACCACCGTCGATTTCATGCAGCAGGACACCGCCTGGTTCGAGCGCCAGCTGATCAACACCCAGTTCGTCGGCGAATTCAAGCTTGCACCGGGTCTCAACCTCGATGTTCGCGCCGGTTACGCGAATTCGCAGCGCGAGGCTCCGGGCGAGCTGTCGTTCGAATATGTCCGGACCAACTCCACGTCCGATTTGTTCGGCGCGCTGTTCGTCAACCGACTCAACAACGGCAATGGTGGCGACGGTACGGCGAGCTATTCGGACCTCAACGAGGATCTATGGTCGGCGGCGGCGGATATCAGCTATCTTTTGACCAACGATATCAACGTCACGGTGGGCGGCGCTTGGTCGAACACCAAGCGCACCAGTTCGCGTCGCGATTTCCAGTTCCTGGCTCCCAGCAATTTCCCGACTGGCGTTGCGACGCTGCGCCCCGACCTGTTGCTGGCCCCCAACCTCATCGACTACTTCAAGATCGAGCTGGTTGAAACCAACGAAGGCAACCCGGCCTTCCTCGCCAAGCTCAAGAACTTGGCCGGCTATGCCAAGGCGAACTGGCAAATCACCCCGGAAATCAGCCTTGATGGGGGTGTGCGCTATGAAGACGCTGACCTCTCTGTCGACCCGATACAGGTCTTCACCGTGCCCGGCGCATCGACCGCGGGGACCAGTCTCAAGAACGCCTACTGGCTGCCAGGCGCGACGTTGACCTGGCAGTTGCGCTCCGATCTCCAGTTCCGTCTGAGCGGCTCGAAGACCATAGCCCGGCCGCAATTCCGCGAGCTGATCTTCCAGTTCTATTTCGATCCCGACAGCAACCGCCAGTATCAGGGCAACCCGCTGCTGGTCGACAGCAAGCTGACTAACGCCGAAGCGCGGCTCGAATGGTACTTCGCGCCCGAGCAGCGCCTGCAGGTCGCCGGGTTTTATAAGAAGATCGACCGACCGATCGAAACGTACATTTCGGGCGGCGATCAGGTGACATCTTTCGCCAATGCTCCCGAAGCCATCCTCTACGGTGCCGAGTTCGAGCTGCAGAAGCACTTCGATCTCGACGGTATGGGTGACGGCGAGGGCTGGTTCGCCGGCCGGCGGCTCGTAGTGATCGGCAACTATACCTTCACCAAGTCCGAGCTCAAGGTTGGTGCGGGTGACACCACCACCGTGTTCGGTGCTTCATCCTCAATCGCGTCCGACTATTTCCGCGACGGCTCGCCGCTCACCGGCCAGTCAGATCACATCATCAACGCCCAGTTCGGCATCGAGAGCACTGACAAGCTCTCGCAGCAGACCCTGCTGCTGACCTATTCGAGCGACCGCGTTGTCAGCCGCGGCCTCAATGGCTCGCCGCCGCAGCCCGATGTGCTCGAACGTCCCGGCCTGCAGGTCGATTTCGTCGCGCGCGAGGGCGTCAACTTCCTCGGTAGCGAGGTCGAGCTGAAGTTCGAGGGCCGCAACCTAACCGGGCGCAAGCATCTCGAGTTTCAGGAGTTTGGCGAGAACCGGATCAACGTGAACACTTATCGCGTTGGCCGCTCGTTCTCGGTCTCGGCTTCGCTGAAATTCTGAGGCAAACTGGCTGGCCTGGCTCCCGATCGGGAGCCGGGCTGCCAACTGAGATCAGGGCAGGTCGAGCACGTAACCGACCGAGCGGACAGTGCGCAGCATGTCGCCGCTGCCCGACGCGCGCAGCGCCCTGCGCAGACGACCGATCCAGACATCGACCGTGCGTTCGTCGACCGGCGCATCGTGCTTGCCGAGCGCGGAGATCAATTGAGAGCGGGTGAAAACCCGGCCCGGATGTTCGACCAGAAAGCGCAGCAAGCGAAATTCGTTGGGCATGAGTTCGACCGGCTTGCCACCCACCCGCGCTCGGAAGGCGGCAACATCGACGGTCAGCTCGCCCAATTTGAGGGTTTGCGCCGGTGTCGTCTCGCGTTCAACCAGACGGCGCGCCATGACCCTGTCAAGGATTGCGGTGCGCGTCACTGGCGCCATCATGTAATCGTCCGCCCCGGCGGTCAGCGCGGCGCGGCGCAGCGAGACATCGTCATCGCCCAGGATCATGGTCAGGTGCGCCTGCGCGGTCAGCGGGTCGCAGCGCAGGCGGCGACAGACTTCCTGCCCGGAAATGTCGGGCAAGATCCAGTCAATGAAAACCCACAGCGATCCCTCGATCAGTGGCAGCGAGCCGTCATCGGCCCGCATGTGGAAGACCACCTCGAGGTCCTCATGGCTGAAGGGCGCGGTTCCACCCTCGATCGGACTGGTCAGGATGATCCCAATCTTGCGCATTTCCGCTGGTGCCCACAGGTTCCCTGCGCTCCGCATGCCCAAGTCGCGTGACATCTCTGTGACGGTTTGCTGACGCGATGTATCAAATATTAACGCCGCGGAGCGACGGCAATTCCATTCTTTTCGAGATTTCTCGAAATAACACTTGACGTACAGCACGCGCTCATTATTTCGATGATTATCGAAATTTCACCCGGAGCCGGAAATGGACAGCAATCGCGCCGTCGCAGCGCTTGGTGCTCTGGCGCAGGAACACCGCCTGGCGCTGTTCCGCTTGCTCGTCCAGGCTGGCGCTGAAGGCATGGCGGCAGGCGCGATTGCGGACGCCTTGCAGGTGCCCAATTCTTCGCTTTCGTTCCACCTCGCCCATCTTACCCGCGCTGGACTGATCCATCCGCGCCGACAGGGTCGGTCGCTGATCTATTCGG
This sequence comes from Novosphingobium sp., assembly GCA_044378785.1. Classification (GTDB taxonomy): domain Bacteria; phylum Pseudomonadota; class Alphaproteobacteria; order Sphingomonadales; family Sphingomonadaceae; genus Novosphingobium. Next base: position 1,513 of record JBIPOX010000072.1, on the reverse strand, counting down.
CTGACTACGCCGCGATGACCGGCCTGATGACCTACCTGACAGAAAATTGTTGCGGCGGCGTGCCCTGCCTCGACTCGCCCGCCTGTGTTGAAGAGCCCCAACGAAGGAGCGCCTGATGAAACGCTTTCACCTGCATGTCGGCGTTGCCGATCTGGATGCCTCGATCGCCTTCTACTCAAGCCTGTTTGGTGCCGCACCCAGCGTCATCAAGGCGGACTATGCCAAGTGGATGATCGAGGACCCTCGCATCAATTTCGCCATCTCGATGCGCCAGGATGCGCCCAAGGGTATCGAGCACGTCGGCCTGCAGGTCGACGACAAATCCGAACTGGCCGAGGTCTACGACAGGCTCCGGCAAGCCGACCGCCCGGTGCTCGAAGAAGGCGAGACAACCTGCTGCTATGCGCAATCGGAGAAAAGCTGGATCGCCGATCCCGACGGGGTGATCTGGGAAGCCTTCCATACCCACGCTGAAAGCACGACCTACGGCGGCAGCCCGGATCTGATCCAACTGGCTGGGGGCACAAGCTGCTTGCCCGAGACGGACTGCTCCACCGGGGCCGCTCCCGCACAAGCATCCTGCTGCTGAGGCCGAAATGTCCGATCGTCCGCTTAATGTGCTGTTCCTGTGCACTGGCAATTCCGCGCGCTCAATCCTTGGCGAAGCGATCCTCAACCATGATGGCGAGGGGCGCTTCCATGCCTTCAGTGCGGGCAGCAATCCCACTGGGACGGTCAATCCTTGGGCGATCCGCACCCTGGAAACGCTCGGCTATCCGGTTGACGGATTTCGCTCCAAGAGTTGGAACGAGTTTGCGCAAGCGCCGGAATTCGACCTGATATTCACGGTGTGCGACAGCGCCGCGGACGAGACTTGCCCGGTCTGGTCTGGCCATCCAACAACGGCCCATTGGGGCATCCCCGATCCGGCCTCAGTCGAAGGCAGCGACGCCGAAAAGTCCGCTGCTTTCCTTGATGCCTTCCGCATGCTCAAGCGCCGGATCGACCTGCTGCTGGCCCTGCCGATCGAGAGCCTCGAGAAGCTGGCGCTGCGCGAAAGATTGCAAGCCATCGGACAGGAGGCAGACAAGCCATGAATGCGACATCATCGCTGGAAATCGATGCCCGCGCGGCAGGCCTGGGCCTGTTCGAAAAGTGGCTGTCGGTCTGGGTTGGCGCAGCGATCCTGGCCGGGATCGCGCTTGGCAACCTGATTCCCGGAGCTTTTGCCGGACTGGCCTCGCTCGAATATGCTTCGGTCAATCTGGTCGTCGCGGTGCTGATCTGGGCGATGATCTTCCCGATGATGGTCGCGGTCGATTTCGGCGCGGTGCGGCGCGTCGGCGACAAGCCCAAGGGCCTGATCATCACGCTGGTGGTCAACTGGCTGATCAAGCCTTTTACCATGGCAGCGCTCGGCGTTCTGTTCTTCGAGATCGTGTTCGCCGATCTCATCGATCCCGCCGATGCCCAGCAATACATTGCCGGGCTGATCCTTCTGGGCGCGGCGCCC
>JBIPOX010000100.1:0-5521 GCA_044378785.1 Novosphingobium sp. | reverse complement strand
ATGCCTCGCTGTTGATGGCAGGGCTCGACGGGGTCAAGAACAAGATCCACCCCGGCGAGGCGATGGACAAGAACCTCTACGATCTGCCGCCTGCCGAACTGGCCGAGGTGCCGACGGTGTGCGGCAGCTTGCGCGAGGCGCTCGAATCGCTCGAGGCCGACCATGACTTCCTGCTCCAGGGCGGGGTCTTCACCAAGGACCAGATCGAAGCCTATATCGAGCTCAAGTGGCCTGAAGTGCTACGCTTCGAAACCACGCCGAGCCCGGTCGAGTTCGACATGTATTTCAGCTCGTAATCCGGCCTGAATTTCGTATCACCGAGGGGGCGTCCGGAGAGATCCGGGCGCCCTTTCGCATTTGCAAGCCAATGGATGGTTAAAACCTTCGTGAAGCATTGTCGGATATGGCGGGTGCCATGAGCAAGCCTAGCGCCCGCCCTGTCGCCGTCATCGGCCCGGACAGCCCAATCGGCTTGACCGTGGTACGCGAACTGGGCGAGCACGGCCTGCCGGTGCTGGCTCTGAGCCGCAACGCCGATTGCCTGTCGCGCCATTCTCGCCATGCCAGTGCCTTCGAGACCTTTTCCGGCCCGCTTGTAAACTGGTTGCCCGATGTGGTCGCCCGCCATCGCCCGCTCGCGGTCATGGCGATATCCGAGCATCACCTGATGGAGCTGGCACAGCTCAAGGGCAAGCTGGGCGAGACCAGGGTGCTGTGCCCCGATCCCGACAAGCTCGAGGTGGTGCTCGACAAGCGGCGCACCCTGGAAGTCGCCGCGGGGCTAGGCATCGACATTCCGCAGAGCTGGCAACCGCTGGCGAGCGAGGACCGCGCCGCGTGCGCTGCCAGCCTTGCCTATCCGGTCGCGATCAAGTGGGCCGATCCGCAGGCCGTGCTCGAGCCGCTCGAAGCGCTCGGCCTGCCGTTAGAGAAGGTCGAATATGCGCGCAGCCCCGAAGCGCTGCTTGTCCTGCTCGCCCGCTACGATCCGCTGGGTCTCTATCCGCTGGTGCAGGAATGGTGCCCGGGCGAAGGGCTCGGCCAGATGCTGCACATGCACAAGGGCCGCGCAACCCTCACCTTCCAGCATCGCCGCCTGCGCGAATGGCCGCCCAGCGGCGGCGTGTCGAGCTTCTGCGAGGCGGTCGATCCCGCGCTCCATGCGGCGCAGATGGAGAAGTCCGAGGCTTTGCTGCAAGCCATCGGATGGCAAGGCCCGGCCATGGTCGAATACCGGCACGATCCTGCCAGCGGCCGCTGCAAGCTGATGGAAATCAACGGCCGGTTCTGGGGAAGCATTCCGCTCGCTTACCATTGCGGCGCGCATTTCGCCTGGGAGCAACTGCGCTGCGAGGCCCTAGGCAGGGATTCGACTGGCACTTTCCGGCCCTGGCGCAAGCGCCGCGCGCGTTATGCGATCCCCGATGCCAAGCATTTCGCCAAGGTGTTGGCCGACAGCACTATCCCGCTAACCCGCAGGATCGGCTTTGGCCTGCGCTTTCTGGCCGATTTCATCGATCCGCGCGTGCGCTATTACGTGTGGTCGTGGCAAGACCCTTTGCCGATGCTCGCCGATCTTGCCGGAATTTTCAGCCGCAGGCGGAAGGATAGCGCCTGAGCAGGCCTTCGACCGCGCGCTCGATGCGGGTCAGGCATGCTGCCATATAGCGATCATCGAGTTCGTAGGGATCATGCAGGTGGGGCACTGGCAGCGGTGCGACATGCATGCCCAGCAATTCGCGCGGCAACCCGGCCAGCGCGGGATCGGCAGCAAATTTGCGCAAGTGGCGCGTTTCCATCGCCAGCAAGAGATCGCCTGGCTCAACCGCGAAATCGGCGACGTCGGTGCTGCGATGGCCAGCAAGGTCCAGCCCGCGCGCGGACGCCAGTTTCACCACCGGAGGATGGGCAGGCTTGCCGGTCGAGGTGGACAGGCCGAACGAGGCGACCCGCGCGCCTGCCTTTTGCGCCAGCCCATGCGCATAAGCGCTGCGGCAGATATTGCCGTGGCATACGAATACCAGCCGCCGCACTTGCGCAGGATTGGGCTTGTGCTGGGCCGACAAACCCAGGGCGACCTCGCCATATGCAAGCCCCAGCCGCACCGCGCCGCGCACAGTGCCAAAGCGCTCGGTGATTACCGGCAAGCTCACCGAAAGCCCCGGTTGGCCCGGGCCTGTTCGCCCATCCGGGCGAGTTCTCGCAACCGGTTGCGCGGCAGCGCGATTGCCTCGGCAGCGCAAAGCTGCGGATCGTCGAGCCGCGCGCGCACTGCCTGATCGCCAAACAGGCCAGTCGTCACCCCCGGCTCGGCTTCCAGCCAGGCGCACAATCGCTCGAAGCGGCGCTTGACGACGTGGTTGGCGACACCGCGATCGCGGTTGAACAGTTCGAACCCGTGCGAGACCAGCACGAAGGCAGGCCAGTCGTGCTGTGCGGCGTGGCGGATCGCTGCGGTGATCTCGCGCAGCGACAACGCGGTCAACTGTCCGTGGCGCAGACCCTTGCGCACTGCAATCGCCCCGATCGGCACTTCGCGCAGGCCCAGGCGCGAAGTCGGCAGCAATTGCTCGGCACCCAGCGCGATGCTGCAGTCGCCGCCCACCAGCGCCGGGGCGAAGCTGGTATCATAGACCATGCCAAGCCGCGCCAGCGCGCGCAGGGTATCATCGTTGGCACCGTAATTTCCGGCGCGAAAGGCGAGCGGATAGGGCGCGCCCGCCGCAACCAGCCGCCCGGCTGCCCAGCCGATCAGCGCTTCCTGCTCCTCGAGCAAGAAGTCCGCAAGATTGCGCCCGGAGCGGCCCATCGCGATCGGGCTCTTGTCGGCCAGCGCCAGCCATTCGGTATGCAGGTGCAATTGCACCTCATGTCCGCGCGACAGCACCGGATCGACGATCCGCGCCAGCGCCTCGTCGCCCCACAGCAGCGCGGGCATCGGATCGACGAAGAACACTGCCTTGAGCCCGTGGCGCTCGAGCACGTCCATCTGATAGAAGATACCAACCGGCCCCTGCGGCGTATCGCAGGCGAGGCTCCGCGCGAAATTCTCCGCGCAGCCCGGTGCTTCACCAGAAGCGACGAAGCCCGAGACATATTCGGTATCGACAGTGATCAGCACCGGAAGCATGGGCTAACCATAAGGCTGGGGCCTTAATCGCCGGTTACGCAGCGCAGTTGCGCAGGGCATCGCCTGTCGTTAGGCCCGGGCACACAGGAAACGGGAGAGCATCAGCATGGGCAGGATCGCACTGGTCACGGGCGCAAACACCGGCATCGGCTTTGAGGCAGTGCGCGGATTGCTGAAGGCAGGCATGACCGTCTATCTCGCCGCGCGCGATGTCGCAAAGGGCGAAGCCGCGACGGCTGAATTGGCCACGGCCGAAGCAGGAAGCGCAGGCGAGGTGCGCTTCGTGCGCATCGACACCACTGACGAGACCACCTTCCAGCCAGTGCTCGACCGGATCGAGGCCGAACACGGCAAGCTCGACATCCTCGTCAACAATGCGGGGGCTGCCTTCCCTGGCAAGGTCTACGATATCGAACCCGATGTGCTGCGCGCTTGCCTCGAAACCAATCTCCACGGCCCGGTACGCCTGACCCAGCTGGCGCTGCCGCTGCTGCGCAAGTCCGACGAGGCACGGATCATCATGGTCTCGAGCGGAGCGGGCCGGTTCGATTTCTTCGAGACGGGCGGCGGCATGATGGAGCCGGGAACCGCTCCTTACGGCTATGGCCTCAGCAAGGCCGGAATGAACGTGGCGACAGCGCTGCTTGCCGCCCATCTCAAGCCGGAAGGCATCCGCGTCAATGCCTGCAATCCGGGCTATGTCAACTCGCTGGTCAGTCGTTTCCTGGGCACCCGCACCCCGGCGCAAGGCGCGGAAATCATCATCGAGCTTGCCACCACCGCCAGCGAGGCGACCGGCAAGTTCCTCGATTACGACGGCCGGGAACTGAGCTGGTAGGCCAGGGTCGGGCCCCTGGCCTCAGCCCAGCCTGAACCGGTCCTGTTCGCCTGGCGCGTTATCCTTGCTCGCACCATCGGCGGAGCGTTTGCCGCTGCCCGCCGCCGCCGAAGCGATCAGCCGGTCCTGCTCGGTGCTGGCGATCCGTTCCCAGCCGTCGCGGCCAAGCCGCTCGAGCGGGCGATAGCGCACCTTGTACTGCATCCGGCTTGACCCTTCGACCCAGTAGCCGAGATAGACGAAGGGCAGGTCCATCGCCGCGGCGCGGCGGATGTGTTCGAGGATGATGTAGTTGCCCAGCCCCGAGCGGGCGGCATGATCGGGATCGTAGAAGCTATAGATCATCGACAGGCCATCGTGCTGGCGGTCGGTCAGGCAGGCACCGACCAGGCGGCCTTCGCTCACCCCGTCAGGCGATGGCTCGCGGTATTCGATGACATAGCTGGTAACCGGCGTATGCTCGACCATGTCGGCAAAGTCGCTCTCGTCCATGGCAGTCATGCCGCCGCCGGGATGGCGCAGGCCAAGATACTTCTGAAGCAGCTCGAACTGTTCCGGCGTCGCCCATGGGCGGCGCACTGTCGCAACAAGATCGCCGTTGCGCTTGAGGTTGCGCTTCTGGGTGGTCGAAGGCTCGAACTCTCCGGCAGCGACGCGCACCGAGACGCAGGCATGGCAATCGAGGCACGAAGGGCGATAGGCAACGTTCTGGCTGCGGCGAAAGCCGATCCGGCTAAGCGCGGCGTTCAGCGATTCGGCGTGCGCACCCTTCAGCTCGGTGAACACCTTGCGCTCGCTCTTGCCCGGCAGATAGGGGCATGGCGCAGGGCTGGTCACGAAGAAACGCGGGAAGCGGACTGGCGCCGTCATGACTGGTGATTCCTCCTCGCGTCTCTGCCTGCAGCCAAGGCTGCGTCTCTCGGCCCAAGGATCGGAACCGAGTATGCTGCTCAAGCGGGACTATGCCGACAGCCCTGCCAGGCTGAAAGGGTCTTAACCAGTTTTCGTGGTCAACAAGAGGTTATTTTTCACAAGTCCGAGTTGTCGCAGGTTGTAACTGCCCTGCGACGGGACAGGTCTGGGCGCGGAAGTTGCGGAAAGGGACACCGCCGGGTCGTCGGCGACAGTGACACAAGTGACAGATGTCCGTCAGCGTGTCCGGGCCGCGCAACGGGCGGACTAGCGCGCTTTGCCGCGCCGAGAGTGACACTTTTCGCATATTGGAAGATTCGCCCCTCGCGGCGGCGCGGGTGCGGGCGATGGGAAAACTGAGGCAGGCAAGAATGGTCACGGCAGGTCCTATCGGGGGCGCAAGGCAATGCCGCGACTGTGCCTTGCCGGCGCGATGTAGGACAGGGCGAACGATCAGCCGCGTGCGACGGATCGTCAGTGCAGAGCAGTGTGCAGGCTTGGTGCACTCGCGATACAAAAGCGGTGCAATCGGAAAGAATTCAGGCGGAATCGTGGTGCAATTGATGTGCAATGCGGGTGGTGAGTGAACCCGTTTCCGCACCTTCTGCGTCATTGCCGCGAGGGCCTGTTGTGAGCGGCGG
>JBIPOX010000071.1:0-6224 GCA_044378785.1 Novosphingobium sp. | reverse complement strand
ATCCGCGAAGAGACAAAGTCTGCCCTTGTCTCCAAGAAAGATGGCGGCGTCCCGACTCCGGCGGACATCTGCAAGGTTCTGGACGATTATGTGATCGGCCAGCCAAAGGCGAAGCGTGTTCTCTCGGTCGCGGTCCACAATCACTATAAGCGGCTGAACCACGGCGCGAAGGGCGCGGATGTTGAGCTTGCCAAGTCGAACATTCTCCTCGTCGGCCCCACAGGGTGCGGCAAGACGCTGCTCGCGCAGACGTTGGCCCGCATCTTGGATGTGCCCTTCACCATGGCGGATGCCACCACATTGACCGAAGCCGGTTATGTTGGGGAAGATGTTGAGAATATCATCCTAAAGCTGCTTCAGGCCTCCGACTATAATGTGGAGCGGGCGCAGCGCGGAATCGTTTATATCGATGAAATTGATAAGATCAGCCGCAAGGCCGAAAACCCGTCCATCACCCGTGATGTCTCGGGCGAAGGGGTGCAGCAGGCGCTGCTCAAGATGATGGAAGGCACGGTTGCCAGCGTCCCGCCGCAAGGGGGGCGCAAGCATCCGCAGCAGGAATTCCTTCAGGTCGATACGACCAACATCCTGTTCATTTGCGGCGGGGCTTTCTCGGGCCTTGAGAAAATCATCGGCGACCGCTTGCAGAAGCGTTCGATCGGTTTTGGTGCTCACGTCGCCGATCCCGACAAGCGCCGGGTCGGCGAGCTGCTTCAGAAGGCCGAGCCCGAGGACCTGCTCAAGTTCGGCCTGATCCCCGAATTCGTTGGCCGTCTGCCCGTGATTGCCACGCTCGAAGACCTTGATATTCCGGCATTGGTCAAGATCCTGCAGGAGCCCAAGAACGCGCTCGTCAAGCAATATGCCAAGCTGTTCGAGCTCGAGGATGTCGAGCTGAAGTTCACCGATGACGCGCTCGAGGAGATCGCCAAGCGTGCGATCGAGCGGAAAACCGGGGCGCGGGGCCTGCGCTCGATCGTCGAGGCGATCCTGCTCGACACCATGTACGACCTGCCGACCGAGACTGGCATTGCCGAGGTCGTGGTCGACGGCGACGTGGTTGCCGGTCGCAAGGAGCCGGTCCGCGTAATGAAGGGCAAGGACAAGGAAGAAGCGGCGGCCTGACCGGCCTGGTTCCGTCGCCGGGCGACGGGGCCGCCCCTTTACCCTTTTCCCTTTACACCACGAGTTCGCTTTCCAGCGCGCATTCCGGTCCGCTGTCCCGCTCGATCTGTACTGTCGGATGATCGATCCCGAAGCGCTCGTGCAGAGCATGCGCCAACTCGTGCAGAAAGTGGTCGCTGCCGCCATCGGGCATGACCAGATGCGCGGTCAGCGCGGTTTCGGTGGTGCTCATTGGCCACACATGCAGGTCATGAACCGCGCTCACCCCATTTAGCGATGCCAGGTACGCGCGCACCTCGCGCACGTCGATCCGCTCGGGCGCAGCGAGCAGCCCCAGTCGCAATGCATCGCGCAGCAGGCCCCAGCTCGACCAGCCGATGACCAGGCAGATCGCCAGTGAGGTCAGCGGGTCGATCAGCGCGATCCCGGTCAGCACCACGGCCAGCCCGGCGATCACCACGCCTGCCGAGACCGCTGCGTCGGCGGCAAGATGGAGGAAGGCGGCGCGCACGTTGAGATCGTGTTTGCGCCCGCGTGCGAACAGCCAGGCTGAAAAGCCGTTGATGAAAATGCCGACCGCCGCGACCGCGATCATCAGCGTGCCCTCCACCGGTGCCGGATCGGCAAGCCGCCGGATCGTCTCGACCAGGATCGCACCTAGCGCCAGCCAGATCAGCGCCGCATTGGCAATCGCGGCAAGGATCGAGGAGCTCTTGAGGCCATAGGTGAAGCGATCGCTTGGTGGCCGCATGGCAAGCGTGTTTGCGCCCCAGGCCAGCAGCAGAGCGAGCACGTCCGACAGGTTGTGGCCAGCGTCGGCGATCAGCGCCATCGAGCCGCTGATCAGGCCAGCGGCAATCTCGACCAGCGTGAAACCGAGATTGAGCGCTACTGCGAGTGCAAAAGCGCGACCGCTTGTCGCGTGGTGCTCCGGTCCATGGTGGGGATGGCTGTGATCGTGGCCGATGCTCATGACTGGCGTCTTGCAGGTGCGAAGCGCGCGATCAAGCGATGAGGTAACATGACACTTTTACAGGCTTTGCCGGGGCAAGATGCGATTTTTTCGGCATTGTTGCGGATTTGCCGCACACGAGCACCGCCTTGGTTTTCAAAATACTGAAATCAATTGCAAAAATGGGCTGACGGTGCAGCGCCCGCCGCTCGTCACGAGGATTCATCAAGGCGCATCTGGCCTAAACCGTGATTGTCCGGGAACTGTCATATTCCGATGCTTTATGCAATTGCAGCGAATCTGGCGGCGGGTCGCGTCTGCCCTGTGCTCTAACACGTCCGAAAAGGGGGAATCCCATGCACCTGAAGTATCTGCTCGCAGCCAGCGTAGCATCTTTGAGCCTTGCCACGGTGATGGCGACGCCCGTTGCGGCTCAGCAAATCACGACCGGCATCGAAGGCACTGTCCGGGATGAAGCCGGTAGCCCGATCGCCGGCGCAGACGTAACCATCACCGATCAGCGCACTGGCTCCTCGCGCACCCTGTCGACTGGCGCGGGTGGCAGTTTCAACGCAGTGAACCTGACTACTGGAGGCCCTTACGAGATCACGGTTTCGGCTTCGGGCTTTGAGGGCCAGAAGATTGGCGAGGTCTTCACTTCGCTGCAAGGCAACACCAGCCTCAGCTTCACGCTGCTCAGCGGCACTGGAGAGATCGTAGTGACCGGCACGCGGGTCAACCTCACCCAGCTGGCGACCGGGCCGAGCACGGCTTTCTCGACTGAAGTGCTCGACAATGCGCCTACTTTCAACCGCGATATTCGCGACGTGATCCGCTTCGATCCGCGCGTCAGCCTCGATCGCGACGATGGCGGTTCGGGTCAGGACCGCATTTCCTGCCTTGGCGGCAACGACCGCGGCAACGCATTCACCGTCGATGGCATCAGCCAAGGCGATGTCTACGGCCTCAACGACACCGGCTTTTCCTCGCGCACCTCAACCCCGATGCCTTATGCCGCAATCCGCGAAACCCAGGTTCAGTTCGCGCCATTCGATGTCGATTACGGTCAGTTCACTGGTTGCTCCGTCAATGCGGTGACCAAATCGGGCACCAACGACTATACCTTCGGCGGCTTCTTCGAATATGCTGACGATGGCATGCGCGGCAACTCGGTAGACGGCATCAAGGTTGCTCCGATCAAGCCCGAAAAGCGGTGGGGCGCTTACCTCGGCGGTCCGATCATCAAGGACAAGCTGTTCATCTTTGCCGCTTACGAGCATCAGGAAGGCGGCAGGTCGCAGGACGATGGCCCCAGCGGCGTTGGCTATCCCAACTCCATGCCCGGGATCAGTGCAACCCAGTTCGAAGGCATTCGCACCGAGATCAACCGCATTTTCGGCATCGACACCGGCGATCTGGTGTTCAACCGCGATTCCAAGAACGACCGCTATTTCGTGCGTGGCGACTGGCAGATCAACGACGACCATCGCTTTGAGGCCACCTACCAACGGCTTGAGGAAGCGACCGAAACCGCCGACGATGTCGCGTTTACCGGCACCTTCGCCAACACCGCGGTGGGCCGGAACACTTTCTACCTTTCGGGCACGGAATCGAACTACTATTCAGGCCGACTGTATTCGCAGTGGAGCGATCAGTTCTCCACCGATCTGCGCTTCTCGCGCTCCGAAGTGCAAGACGTGCAAGACCCAATCGGCGGCGGCGAAGCACAACTTGGTAGCCCCATCGTCCGCGTGATCGTTGGTGTCGACAATCCGACCGGACCAGACGGCGTGGTCTCGGCCGGGCCGGGCTTCTCGCGTGCAGCCAACGACCTGCGCACCAAGATCAACCAGTATCGCGCCGTCGGCAAACTCGATGCTGGCGATCACCAGATCAAGTTCGGCGTCGAGCTCAACCAGGCCAAGCTCTATAATCTGTTTGTACAGAACGCGACCTCGACCCTGGTGTTCCGTAACCTGGCCGACCTGCAAGCCGGGCTGCTTTCGCCCGGTACTGGCAGCAACAACACCACCTCCAATGCCGCCAATACCGTGAGCGGCGCGGTCGAAGGCGGCTTCGGCAATTATTCGCCGAGCGGCGACATCAACGACCTGGCGGCCCGATTCAAGCGCGATATCTATTCGATGTTCATCCAGGACGACTGGCAGATCACTGACAGCTTCTCTGCCGTTGCCGGCGTCCGCGTCGATTGGCTCGACGGCGGCAGCCCGGTCGCCAACCCGACCTTCCAGACGCGGTACGGCTTCTCCAACACGACCGGTTTCCGCAATCTGCCGCCGGTGGTGATGCCGCGTTTGGCGCTGACCTGGGACGCGGGCGATTTTGCCGTGTTCAGCCGCGCCAAGGTGACCGGCGGCGTCGGCATTTTCTCGGGCGGCGATCCGCTGGTTTGGTTCGGCAACGCCTTCCAGAACAACGGCTTCCAGGCCGGCGCGACCACGCAGGACGCGCCGTGCAACAACGGCACTTTCGATGTCGTCGATGCTGCGGGCAAGTTCACCGGGATCCCGGCCTGCCTGATCACCGCGGGCAAAACCCTTGCCTCGGCGGCGCGCGGCGACACCCAGTCGATCGATCCCAACATCAAGATGCCGACCGTGCTGCGCGCCAACCTGGGCTTCTCGTCGCAGCTCAATTTCACCGAGGCCGGCTTCTTCAGCGGCTGGAACATGAACCTCGACTATATTTATTCGAAGTATCGTGATCCGTACAACGTGGTCGATCTGGCGGCGGTGCCGGCAACACTGGCCGGAACGGGCGGAACTCCTATCGGCCTCAATGGCTTCACCATCGATGGCCGCCCGATCTATCGCTCGATCGATCCGAGCGCTGCGGGATGTACCGCGCAGTTCGTCGGGCTCGATCCGCGACCCAGTTACAACAATGTAAACGCGGCCTGCTTTAACACGTCGCGCGACGATGAGCTGATGCTCACCAATGCCGGCAGCTATGAGAGCCACATCGCCTCGTTCATCCTCTCGAAGAATTTCGAGGGCGGGGTGATCACCGATGGCGGATCGACCTTCTTCAGCTTCGGCTATGCCTTCACCGACGCGCAAGACCGGCGCAACATGTACAATTCGACTGCCGGTTCGTACTATGACAACTCGCCGGCTTTCGATCGACAGAACCCTGCGGCCTCGCGCGGGTTCTTCGGCTCGAAGCACAACATTACGACGCAGATCAACTTCACCGAGCAGTTCTTCGAGGATCTCGATACCCGGCTGGGGCTGAGCTTCGTTGCACGTTCCGGGCGGCCCTACAGCCTGACCTGGTCGGGTGGATCGGTGTTCGGCGATAGCGTTTCGGGCAACGACAATGCGCTGCTCTATGTCCCCACCGGGATTACCGATCCAAACCTGGCACCGACCTCGAACCCGGCTGCGGTGCAGAGCCTGGTCGACTTCGTCAACGGGCTGGACTGCGCCAAGAAATATGCGGGCCAGACGATCCCGCGCAACACCTGCTCGAACGACTGGTACTACGATCTCGACCTGTCATTCTCGCAAGAGATTCCGGGACCCGGCAAGGTGCTGTTCGGCAGGAGCGACAAGATCCGGCTCTATGCCACGATGGACAACTTCCTGAACTTCCTCGATTCCGGCTCGAACGTCCAGCGCCGCCGGAACTTCGCGGGGCTTCAGGACGTCGCGACTGTTTCGGGCATCGATTCAGCGGGCCGTTACATCGTCGCGCCGTTCACCGGCGCCAGCTTTGCCGCCGACAACCTGATCAACTTCTCGTCGTCGGTTTGGCGCCTCAAGATTGGCATCAGCTACGACTTCTGATCGGCCAAGCCTGACCATGCGCACGGGGGAGGAGGCGACAAGCTTCCTCCCCCTTTTTCGTTGGGCTACTGATAGATGCAGGCATCCAGTCCGTCGCGGCGGACGACGCCGATCCGGGCCGCGATGGTATTGCCATAGCGGCGGGTGAAGCCGCGCGGGTTGGCGACGCCGCGCTTCTTGGGGCTGGGCAGGGCGGCGGCCATCCTTGCCGCCTCGATCCGCGTCAGCCGCGCTGCCGACTTGTCGAAATAGCGCTGCGCTCCGGCCTCGACGCCATAGGTGCCGATGCCGGTCTCGGCGACATTGAGATAGACCTCCATCATCCGGCGCTTGTCCCA
>JBIPOX010000070.1:0-6225 GCA_044378785.1 Novosphingobium sp. | reverse complement strand
CCTTGAACATCGCCGGAGACAGCGCATTGAGCTTTTCGGGCCGCTCAAGCCGCAAATGCGCGATCCCGCTCTCGCTGCCGATGGTCACGCCGCCGTCTTCGTCGCCAAATCGCATTGCTTGTCCCTCTGGCCTGTGCGCGCACCCTTGGCGGCGCGCGGCTCGATCCCGATATAGCGGCAGATGAGCAACGCGTCCTCACTGCCGCCATCGGCCGAACTGTTCGAGCAAATCGCCCTGGCCGCCTTTGCCCGGATCCCCGATCCGTTTCGCCGGCAAATCGCTGCCGTAGTCGTGCGCATCGAGGAATTCGCCGATGCCGATGCGCTGGCCTCGGTCGGCCTCGAGGATCCCTGGGAACTGACCGGGCTTTATCAGGGTCTGCCGCTCGTCGAGCAATCGGCCTGGCATTCGGGCGAGCTGCCGCCCAGTATCACGCTCTATCGCCAGCCACTGCTCGCCGAATGGTGCGAGACCGGAGTCGATCTTGCGGCGCTGATCCACCATGTCGTGACCCACGAGATCGGCCACCATTTCGGGCTTTCGGACGCGCAGATGCACGCGCTGGAAAACGAAGCGGACTAGCGAACGGCCGCGCACAGGTTTAGGACGACCCGCAACTGCCGGAGTCTTGCCGATGAACCCGCGCCGCCTGCCTGCCCTGCTTGCTCCGCTGCTCTGCCTGGGCGCGGCACCGCCCGAAGAATTTGACGTGACCTGCCGCAACGGTGTGTTCACGCAGGACCCGCATTTCGTCCTCGCCACGGTCAGCGGCATGGAACGACGCGCCTATTTCCATGAAGACGCAGAGGGTTGCCCATGGCAGGGGGAAGCCTGTGCCTCGCGCGCCTATGTCATTTCCGGCGACACCGTGATCCTGAGCAAGATCCGCAACGGCTACGCCTGCGCCTTCTACCCATCGAAAGGCGGCGGCACCGCCGGTTGGCTGCCGAGCCTGCAATTGAGCCTGAGGCCCGCCGACACCCGCGCCGATCCGGCCCGCTGGCTGGGCAAATGGTCGAGCGAGGGCAACCCGCAGCTCACTTTCTCCAATCGGTTCAGCAAGTTGACTGTTACCGGCAAGGCCTATTGGCCTGGCCCGGCGGGCACCCACAACTGGCCCTCGATCCACGAGGGCGAGATCGACGGCCCAGTCGAGATCACTGGACGTGTCGGCCATTACGGCGAAGACGAGAACCTGTGCCAAGTGCGCTTTACGTTGCTTGGCGACTACCTCCTGGCCCATGACAATGGCAATTGCGGCGGCGCGAACGTCTCGTTCTCGGCAGTCTACACCCGTCCTGCAGCGGCCATGAAACGGCAATGAAAGGCACACACACCAAACCTATGCACGCCCGCCTCGCCCCGCTCGCCCTGCTGCCGCTGCTCGCCGCTTGCGCGACCCCGCGCGAAGCCTCGACGTCCCTGGCACCGGTCACTGTCGGCATCGTTGCGATCAACGATTTCCATGGCGCGCTGGAGCCGCCCAACCAGTCCGTTCCGACGGTTGCGCCCGGCCCGCCGACGCAGCCGCTGCGCAGCCAGGAGCGGCTGCTCGATCCCACTGTCAACGTTGTCCAGGTTCCGGCCGGAGGCGCAGCCTGGCTGGCGAGCGCGGTCGATTCGCTGCGTGCGAACTATGCCCATTCGATGATGGTTTCGGCGGGAGACATGATCGGCGCTTCCCAGCTCGCCTCTTCACTGTTCCTCGACGAACCGACGGTCGGGGTAATGAACCGCATCGGCCTCGATTTCAACGCGGTGGGCAATCACGAGTTCGATCGCGGGGTGGAGGAATTGCAGCGGCTGGTCCGGGGCGGTTGCCAGCAACTGACGCAGCGCAAGCCTTGTAAGGTCGAGCATTGGAAGGGCGCGAGCTTTCCGTTCCTTGCCGCCAATTCGATGCGGCCGGACGGCGGCACCCTGTTTCCGGCCTCGGCGCTGAAGCATTTCGGTTCGGGCCGCCGCAGGGTGACGGTCGGCGTGGTCGGCGTGACGCTCAAGGAAACCGGGGATCTGACGAACCGGGAGAACCTGGGCGGCGTCACCTTCACCGACGAGGCCGAGGCCGTGAACGCACTTGTCCCGCAGCTAAAGGCGAAGGGCGCCGATGCGGTCGTGCTGCTGATCCACCAGGGCGGCCGCACCCGCCCGGAGCCGCCCGATCCGTTTAACTGCAGCGACCTTTCCGGCCCGATCCGCTCCATCCTCGACAGGCTGTCGGACCAGGTCGACGTGGTCGTGTCCGGCCATACTCATTGGGCCTATGTCTGCGACTATGCGCAGTTCAACCCGGCCAAGCCGTTCCTGCTCACCAGCGCGGGCGTGTTCGGAGAGCTGGTCACCGACATCACGCTGCGGATCGATCCGGCCGCGGGCCGCGTCGTCGCCAAGACCGCGCGCAACCTGATCGTGCAGAGCCGGTCTTACGAGACACGGCTGGGCGTGATTGAGCCCAAGCCCCAGTTCCCGCAGTTCGAACCGCGCGCCGACATCGCCGACTATGTCGCGCGCTATGCCGCCGCGGCGAAGGACTTCATCGTGCGCCCGGTGGGGACGCTGGCAGGCACGGTGGCGAGGCCCGGCGGCGACGCCTCGAACCGGGCCGGGACCCTCGGCAACCTCATTGCCGACGCGCAGCTTGCGGCGACCACCGGCGCGGGGGCGCAGATCGCCTTTATGAACGTGTTCGGCATCCGCGCGCCGCACCAGATTGTTCCCGCCGCCGATGGCTCGATCACTTTCGGCCAGCTCTACGCGGTCCAGCCCTTCGCCAACACGCTGGTCACGCAGACCCTATCGGGCGCGGAGTTGAAGGCGCTGCTCGAACAGGGCTTTGATGCGGTTCAGCCGATCCAGTTCCTCGCGCCGAGCCGGGGCTTCCATTACAGCGTCGACATGACCCGGCCCGAGGGCGAGCGCGTCATCGCGATGAGCCTCGACGGCGTGCCGATCGACCCGGCGCGGGATTACCGCGTCACCACGAACAGTTTCCTCGCAAATGGCGGCGACAGCTTTTCGGTCCTCATCCGCCAACGCAACGCGGTCCAGGGCGGGGCCGACATCGATGCGCTCGAAGCCTGGCTCAAGGCGGTGCCGCCGCGCCCTGTACCGACGGAGGTACGGGTGACGGATCTCAATCCCGGCGCGACGCCTGCCAAACCGCCGCCGATGTCGGCGATGTAGGATCGCGCGGGCCTGGCCCGCCCCTGGCCTCAAAACCCTTCGCCACCGCGCCAGTCCGGCCCGGCAAGCCCCATCACCTTGAACAGCGCGCCCATCTGGCCTTCGCCGATCAGCCGCTCCATCGCCGAGAAAATCGCATCGCGATGCTCGGGCGCAATATTGGCCAGCCGCTCGGCCCGCGTCTCGATGCCGAGCTGGCGCAGCCAGTGGCCCTGGGTGACCGTGCCAAGCCAGCGCGCGCCGCGCGATTCGACAATCGGGGCAAGCGCAGCGAAATCGACATGGGCGGTAAGGTCCGCCTCGCCTGGCAGGGCCAGCGGATCGACCATGCGGTGCTGACGCAGCGCCTGCAGGGTCGAGCCGGTGCGCGGCGCATCGTGGCCATAGTCGATCAGCAGTGCCGCGCCGCCCTGTTTCACTAGCCGCCCGGCAATCTCGTAGCCGATCGCTGCGGCACCAGGCGAGGTTTCGATGATCGCGCCCGGTTCGGCATCGCGCATCGCTTCGGGCACAGCGCTATCCATCGGCTTGTCGCCGGAAACATAGGCAAACCGGCCATCATGCCAGCCGACCATGCGCTCGCGCCAGCCGCTCTCGGTCCTCACCAGCTGGCGGATCGGCAGGGCGTCGAGAAACTCGTTGGCGACGATCAGCAGCGGACCATAGGGCGGCACGCTTGACAAGTCGTCATGCCACTGCGCCTGCGGGACGGTGGCGAGCTGGATGTCGCGCAGGATCAGCGAGCTCTCGACGAAATGAACCTTGGGCTCGAGCCCATAGCGGCGAGCGACGGTGAGCACGTCCTTGGCGAGGGTGCCGCGCCCTGGCCCGAGCTCGACATAGTGGATCAGTTCCTCGCGCCCGGCCTTGACCCACATGTCGGCGAGCCACAAGCCGATCAGCTCGCCGAACATCTGGCTGATTTCCGGCGCGGTGACGAAATCGCCCTGCTCGCCGAAAGGGTCGCGCGCACCGTAATAGCGCATGTTCGATTCGCCCATGAAGTGCGAAACCGAGATGGGGCCGTGGCTGGCAATCAACCGTTCGTAAATGCTCGCCAGCGAGACCTCGCCCGATTGCTGCGCGCTCATGGGGCGGGAGCACCGCCGCTGGCCAGCTCGGGCCGGGTCAGAGCGCGGACCAGCAACAGCACGCCAAGCGCGATCAGCGGGATTGTCAGCCACTGCCCCATCGACAGGCCAGTGCGCACGACCAGGTCCTGAAGTTGCTGGTCAGGCTCGCGGAAATATTCGACAACGAAGCGCGACAGCGCGATGCCGAGCGTGAACACCCCGACCATGAGCCCTGTGCGATAGCGCGCACGGGTACGCCAGAACAGCCAGAGCATGACCGCGATCAGCACCGCGCCCTCCAGCCCGGCCTGATAGAGCTGGCTGGGATGACGCGCTTCGAGGCCAGCGTTGGGGAACACCATGGCCCAGGGTACGTCTGGTCCGGCGACCCTGCCCCACAGCTCGCCATTGATGAAATTTGCGAGCCGACCGAACAGCATGCCGAAGGGTACGCAGACCGCGACATAGTCAGCGACGCGCAACAGGTTGAGACCGCCGCGCCACGATACCCAGGCGATCGCCACGACGACCCCGGCAAGGCCGCCGTGAAAGCTCATCCCGCCTTGCCAGAGCTTGGCGAGTTCGAGCGGATCGGCCCATAGCCCGGGCTGGTAGAAGGCCGCGTAGCCCAGCCTGCCGCCGATAATGATGCCCAGCGTGCAATAGAAGAACAGGTCATCCGCATGGCGCTGCGCCATCGGCGCGCCTGGCTGCCTGAGCATGCGGGTGATGTGCCAGTAGCCCAGCACGATCCCGGCCAGATAGGCCAGCGAGTAATAGCGCAGGGTGAAGAAGCCGAGGTCGATCCCGGGCTTGAGGCCAAGGTCTTGCCAGAAGATCGGGCCACTGCCCGATGCGCCGAGCGCTGCGATTTCAAACACCGAACCTGTCTCCGCGGCTGACCATGATGTATAGCGGCGATTCTGGCACAGCCCCTGCCGCGATGATAGGTGGCAATTGCCGGGCAGCGAAAGCGGCTGGGGAAATCGTCAGGGACCAGGTCCGCAATCCGGCAGTGGCGCAGTTCCCGATCTGCCTCTAAAGAAGCCGCGCATGAGAGTGATCCGCATCCCCCGGCCCCGCGACGTGATCGATCGCCGTGCCCTTACCGAGCGGTTTGCCGCGCTGGTCAAGGATCAGGGCGCAAGCGGATGCCGGGCGGCAGTGGTCGAGCTGCTGCGCGCCGCACTGAGCGAGGGGCGGGCGGAGATCTCGCGCCGCCTGATTGCCGAGCCTTCGGCAGGACACGACATCGCCGAGGCACAGGCTTTCCTGACCGACCAATTGCTGCGCCTGATCCACGATCACGTCGTCACCCACGTCTATCCGGCCGGCAACCGCTCGACCGGCGAGCGCCTGACCATCGCTGCGGTAGGTGGCTATGGGCGCGGCGAGATGGCGCCCCATTCCGATGTCGACATCGCGTTCCTGACGCCAGGCCGCAACAATGCCTGGTGCGAACAGGTGATCGAGGCGATGCTCTATTTCCTCTGGGACCTTGGCCTGACCATCGGCCATTCGAGCCGCTCGCTCGACGAGATGGTCAAGCAATGCAAGGCGGACCTGACGATCCGCACCGCCATGCTCGAGGGCCGCTATGTCTGGGGCGACCAGGCGCTCTACGAGGAATCGCGCCGCAGGTTCTGGGCGGAAGCGGTCTCGGGCTCGGAGCGGCAATATGTCTCCGAGAAACTCGCCGAGCGGGACGAGCGGCACAAGCGCATGGGCGACAGCCGCTATGTTGTCGAGCCGAACGTCAAGGAAGGCAAGGGGGGGCTGCGCGACCTGCATACCCTGTTCTGGATCGGCAAATACATCCACAAGGTGCGCGGTGCCAGCGAGCTTGTCGAAGTCGGCCTGCTGACCACCGCTGAATATCGCTCGTTCCGCCGCGCCGAGAACTTTTTCTGGGCGGTGCGTTGCCACCTGCATGACATTGCCGGGCGCGCCGAAGACCGGCTGACTTTC
>JBIPOX010000068.1:0-6277 GCA_044378785.1 Novosphingobium sp. | reverse complement strand
GAGCACGCCAAGCACCTGCGGCGCGAAGGCTTCGTTGAGTTCGACCAGGTCGATCTGGTCCCAGCCCATGCCAGTGCGGGCGAACAGCCGTTGGACCGCCGGGACCGGGCCGATGCCCATGCGTGAAGGCTCACAGCCCGCCGCCGCCCAGGCATGGAACCAGGCCATCGGCGCAAGCCCCAGCTCCTCGAGCTTGTCCTCGGCGACAACGAGGCAGGCAGCACCCGCGTCGCTCTGCTGGCTGGCATTGCCGGCGGTAACCACGCCGTCCTTTTCCATGGCCGGCAACTTGCCCAACGATTCGGGCGTCGAATCGCCGCGCACGCCTTCGTCCTCGGCAAAGATCAGCGGTTCTCCCTTGCGCTGAGGGATCGAGACCGGGACCATCTCGGCGTCGAATTTGCCCTCGGCCCAGGCCTTGGCCGCGCGCTTCTGGCTGCGCGCAGCGTAGATGTCGCATTCTTCGCGGGTGATGCCATGGTCGCGCGCGACATTGTCGGCGGTCTCGATCATGCCAGTGATAATCCCGAAGCGCTCGATCGGCTGGGACATCAGCCGCCCGCGCGCCAGCCGGTCATGCAGCTCGATCGAGCCTGCCTTCACGCCGGTGCGCCCCTTGATCGTATAGTGCTCGACCTGGCTCATGCTTTCGCAGCCACCCGCGATCACTACGTCGGCTGCACCGGTCTGCACCATCATTGCTGCGTCGATCACTGCCTGCAGGCCCGAACCACAGCGCCGGTCGAGCTGATAGCCAGGCACGCTGACCGGCAGGCCAGCGGCAAGCGCCGACCAGCGCCCGATCGCGGGGGCCTCGCCATTGGCGTAGCCCTGCGAGAACACGACATCGTCGATCCGCTCGGGATCGATCTTGCTGCGCTCCACCAGTGCGCGAATGACGATCGCGCCAAGCTCACCGGCGGGAATGCCGGACAGCTTGCCGAGGAATTTGCCTACGCCGGTGCGAACTGGGCAGACGATGGCAGCTCTACGCATGATGGTTCCTTTGACTGAGTTATTGGATGCCAATTCCCGCTCGTCCTGAGCTTGTCGAAGCCTGTCCTGAGCGGCTGCTGCAAGCAGCTAGCCGAAGGGGACTGCCCTTCTTGAAGAAAGTACGGCGCTTCGACAGGCTCAGCGCAAGCGGTTTTGGTCAAGTTAAAGAATTCAGGCCTCAAGCGTCTTCAAACAGCTTGCGCAGCTCTGGCTGAGAGACCTTGAGCGAGGGCGTGCGCGGGAAGTCGTCCATGCGGCGCATCTGCACCGGCACCTGATAGGGCATCAGTCGCTCCTTCAGGAAGGCGCGCAGTTCCTCCTCGTCGGGCGCGCTGGCCCCGCTCTTGAGCAGGTAGCCGGCAACCGGGATCTCGCCGAGGCGCTTGTCGGGCAGGCCGACGACCGCCGCCTCGCGGATCGCGGGATGGGCCTCCATCGCCTCGATCACGTCGGTCGGCTGTATCTTGAAGCCGCCGCGGATGATCGCACCGTCAAAGCGGCCGCGAATGTAGAGGAAATTGTCCGCGTCAAGCTCGGCAAGGTCGGTGGTCCGGGTCCAGTCGGTGGAGCCGGAATTGCCGCCGCGCAGTTCGAGCAGGCCCTGCTCGCCCGGAGCGAGCACTGCGCCGGTATCGGGATCGACGATCCGCGCATCGACTCCCTCGTTGATCCGGCCGACCGCGCCGCGCTTGGCTTTCCAGTGCGCGTTGAAATCCTGCAACGTCCAGCCTGCGACCCCGCCGGCGAACTCCGTCGCGCCATAGGCCTGGAGGACGGGCACGCCATAGCGATCGAAAAAGGCATCGGCGAGATCGGGATCGAGCGGAGCAGTGCCGGTGCGATAGGCCATCAAGCTCGAATAGGTGTCGTCGGGCAGATTGGCGTCGAGCAACATCCGAAGCGCAGCAGGCGGAGCGCCTGCCACCTTGGGCCGGTGGCGCACCAGCGCGCTGGCGAAGCTTTCGACAGTAAACTTCTCGATGATCGAGATTTTACGTCCGCCGAGGAAATTGTTCATCACGTGAGTGATGCCCGAGATGTGCGCCAAGGGATTGGTAATGATCTGCACGCCGCTGCGCAGCTTGGGCTTTTGCTCGGGATCGCGACCTTTCTCGAAGGCGGCTGCGCCTTGCAGCGCCTTTTCGAAACGGTCGCGCGGCAAGGGAATGCGCTTTGGCGTGCCAGTGGTGCCGCTCGAGAGCATCTCGATGGCAACGCCCGGGGCCGAAGGGTTCTGCCACCTGGCACGGTCGCCCGGAAGGCTGTCGATCAGGCGCGGCGGTTCGGTCAATTCGCCGGGCAGCACGATGCCCAGCGCACCGATCTGTCTCGCCGCGTCGAGAAGCCCGGCGCGCTGCCACTCATCCTCGAGCGCGACAACCACTGGCACCTTGGACTTGAGAAGGTCCTCGACCAGCTTTTCATCGGGTGCCGAAGCATTGATGCTGGCGACGCAGCGGCCCGATCGGAACATCGCGATCAGCGCAGGCACCATCGGTGCGGAATTGCGCAACATCATACCCACGCGCATGTCAGGCCCGATCCCGTTGGCCTCAAGCAGCGCGACCAGCGCCTCGCTGGCGGTCATGATCTCGCCCCAGGTAAACCAGCGTTCGCCGACTTCCAGCTCAGGCGCCTGGGGGTCGATCCCGGCGTAAAGGTCGATCTGCTCGCTCAGCCACGAAGCTGCTGTCGTATCGGACATCTATCCCGGTCGCTTTCCTGCTTTTATGCGGGCCTCAGCCCTGCCTAGCCCATAATTTGCACCATGCCGCCTGTCCATTGCCAAGCAAGCAACGGCGGCAATTCCAACGCTTGACCTATTCCGCCGCCTGTTCGTCAAAAGTGCGGCCGCCGAAATCCTGCTCGAACCATTCGTCGACCAGTTCGGAACAGCGGCGACTGGCAAGCTGGGCAAGCTCGACGTCGCCATCGATCACTGCCCGGGCCAGCCGGGCGCGCATGCGGCGATAGGCCTGCACCCGCTCGGGCCGGTCGATCAGCACGTCCTCGCTGCGCGAGGCGAGCGCGGCGAAATCGTAGAGGATCGCCATCAGCAGGTTGAGAACCGAATTGCCGGCCAGAGCGCTGATAAGCTGGAGAAAGTCGCGTTCGCTTTTGAGAAAGGCGCGGTAGCCATGCGCCATCTCAAGCGGCGCAGCCTCGTCCTGGACCGCGAATTCCTCGAGCCGGGCAAGCAGTTCGGGATCGCGGTTGCGCGTCGCCAGCACTGCCAGTTCGGCCTTGAGCGGGCCAATGCCGTGGGTGATCTCGGTGAAATCGGCATCGTGCGCCCGCAGATAGAGCGCGGCCATGCGCGTGACTGTCATCGTGCTGGGGCGCGCCGAGAAATAGCCGCCGCCGACCCCGCGCCGCACCGCGACAAAATTCTCCTGCGCTACCCGTGAGACTGCCTGGCGCAGCGTTGCCCGGCTGACATCGAGCCGGGCGATCATCTCGTCCTCCGAGCCGAGGAAGGTGCCTTCAGGGGTCTCCAGCGAGAGCACGCGCAGTTCCTCGGCGGCGCGGTCGACCATCGAATAGCTGGGTACTGGCGCTGCCGATTCGGTCATTGACCGTCCTTTTCCCCTGAAACTGGCGCTGCAGGGCCGCTGCGCCGCGAATTCCCTCAGTCCGATCTCTTTATTGAGTATCCTTTATTATTGCAAATCGCATCGCTCCCTGCAATGCTGCATTGCAACAGGGAGGCAGCCGTGAGTCTTGCGGGCAAAACACTCTTCATCAGCGGCGCGAGCCGGGGCATCGGCCTTGCCGTGGCGCTGCGCGCGGCGCGCGACGGGGCGAATGTAGTGGTCGCCGCCAAGACAGCCGAGCCGCATCCGCATCTGCCCGGTACGATATACACCGCCGCCGAAGCGATCGAGCAAGCCGGCGGCAAGGCGCTGCCAATCCTGCTCGACATTCGCGATGTCGAGGCGATTGACGCCGCCATGGCCAAGGCCGCAGACCATTTCGGCGGGATCGACGTGGTGCTCAACAATGCTTCGGCGATTAGCAAGACCCCTACGGTCGAGACCGAGGTCAAGCGCTATGACCTGATGCATGACATCAATGCGCGCGGCACCTTCTTTGTCTCGAAGGCAGCGATCCCCTACCTCAGGAAAGCATCCAACCCGCATGTCCTGACCATGTCGCCGCCGATCAATCTCGACCCGACCTGGTTCAAGCCGCATGTTGCCTACACGATGAGCAAATATGCCATGTCGATGACAGTGCTTGGCATGGCCGAGGAGTATCGCGCCGAGGGCATCGCCTTCAACGCGCTGTGGCCGCGCTATGGCATTGCCACAGCCGCAATCGAGTTCGCGGCTGCCGACGCTGACCAGCTCAAGCATTGTCGCACGCCCGAGATCATGGCCGACGCCGCCTATGAAATCCTGACCCGGCCTTCGCGGAAATGCACCGGCAATTTCTTCATCGACGATACCTTGCTGGCCGAGACCGGGGTAACCGATTTCACCAGGTACCGGGTCGATCCGACGCAGCCGCTGCGGGTCGGAATGTACCTGCGCGAGGATGACCTGCCGCCGCCGGGGAGGCATTGAGAGGTCAGACGACGCCTGCCGCTCTGAGCGCTTCGATCTCTTCGCCACTGTAACCCAGCTCGCCGAGAATTTCGGCGGTGGGCGCGCCGATCGCTGCGGGAGGCGTGCGGAGTTCGCTCGGTTTGCCGATCTGCGGCACGAATGTCGGCGCGATCATCCCCATCGCCTCGACCTGCTCGTGCGAGCGAACCTCTTTCGGCGAAAGCACCGGGCCAGCCGGCAGGTGCGCGGCGGCCAGTTCCTCGAGCGCCTCGGCGCTGGTGCGCGTCTGGCACCATTGCTGCATTCGCGCCGAGAGGAATTCGCCGTTCTCGGCGCGTGCCTCGTCGCTGGCGAAACGCGGCTCGTCAGCCCATTGCGGCTCACCCATCAGCTCGGCCCAGCGCCTGAAGATCGGGTTGCCGACGATCTGGGTGACGATCCAGCCATCCCTGGTACGGAACGAATCGGTCGGCCCGTTGAGGAAGCTGCGGTTGCCGATCGCCTTGCGCCCGATCCCGGTCATCGCCTCCTCGATCATCGCGGTCGAAGCGAAAGCGAGCGCAGTGCCAAGCAGGTTGCAATCGACCTGCTGCCCCTTGCCGGTGCGCTCGCGCTCGAACAGGGCCATGACCACGCCATAGGCAGCGAACAGGCCGGTAGCGTGATCGACCCAGGTCACCGGCGTGCGGAATGGCACCTCGCCGGTGCCGGTAAGATACTGCGATCCACTCATCGCCTGACCGACGCTGTCGAAGCCGGGGCGGCTTGCCCAGGGCCCACGCGTTCCAAAGGATGAGATGTTGGCCAGGACGATGTCCGGCCTGATCGCACGCAGCGATGCATAGTCGATGCCCATGCGTTGCAATGCGTTTGCAGGCACGTTGGCGACCACAACATCGGCGCTGGCGACAAGGCGGTGCAGCACTTCGCCCGCTCCCTCGCCGCGCGGGTTGAAGGTCATGCAGCGCTTGTTCCGGGCGAGCTGGAGGAAGCCGGCACCATCGCCGCTTTCGGCGACCGGTCCGATGAAGCGGTCCTCGCCGCCGCCCGGCCGCTCGATCCGGATCACTTCTGCGCCGAAATCGGCCAGCAGTGTCGCGCAGTACGGGCCAGAGACGTAGCGGCCGAAATCAAGCACCCGGATTGCGTCCAACGCGGCCATTCGCACCCCCTGCCCCTTGGTTCGCCCAAGGACGCCGGGCCTTGCATATCGGTCCGATTCTCGCAATAGACCGCGCCAATTCCTGTCGCCGCCCGCACCCTGCGCGCTGGCGATCAACCGGAGAGCACCGTGGACACCGAAACCTTCGCCCTGCTGCGCGAGACCGTGCGCCGCTTCGTCGATGAGCGGCTCATTCCCAACGAGGACCGCCTTGAGGATGACGATGCGGTTCCTGCCGAGATCATCGAGGAGATGAAGGAGCTGGGCCTGTTCGGGCTTACGATTCCGGAGGAATACGGCGGTCTGGGCCTCAACATGGCCGAAGAGGCAAAGGTCATCTTCGAAATGGGCCGCACCGCCTTTGCCTATCGCTCGGTGATTGGCACAACTGTCGGCATCGGCAGCCAGGGCATCGTCATGGACGGCACCGAGCAGCAGAAGCGCGAATGGCTGCCCAAGCTGGCGGAAGGCATGACCGCAAGCTTCGCCCTTACCGAGCCAAACGCCGGTTCGGACGCCGCCTCGATCCGCACCTCGGGCAAGAAAGACGGCGAGGTCTACCGGATCAACG
>JBIPOX010000067.1:0-6314 GCA_044378785.1 Novosphingobium sp. | reverse complement strand
ACAACCAAATCAAATCGCTCATGGCAGCACCTCCTGACGCCGCCATTGAATCAGCTACCCCGCAACTGCGCAAGCAATTTAATAGGTCCTGACCCTAGTCTGGCTCAGTCAAACAAGACAAACACCGCGCCCATCGCCGCCATACCGACCACGAAGTGGCCGGCATCGATGAAGAAATGCGCGGCAGTCTTGCGCAGATAAAGGTAGTTGATCCCGATCGCGGGCACCATCACGAAAGCGCCAAAGCCAATCGCGATCATCATTTTCGCCCGGTCGTTCGGATCGGTCATCGCGAACATGTGGCCCAGCGTAGTCGCGATCAGCACTTCGAACAGGAAGCTCAACCCGAAGATCAGCGGCATGTTGCCGCCATTGATCTGTTCCTCGCTGAGGCCCGAGGCCCTTTGCCAGGCCTTGCCGAACAGCACCGTGTACCAGATTGCACCCACCGCGAAGAATGCCGCTGCGCCCAGCACCACCGCCAATAGATTGGTGTTACCCATCATCGCTCTCCCAATCTCCCAGCTGCCTGTAGCGGAAAGCCGCGATCCGGTGTAGGGGCCGCGGCCTATGGCAACGCAACTTCCCCCCCAGCCCAAGGTTGGCATGGTCAGCCTCGGCTGTCCCAAGGCCCTGGTTGATTCCGAGCGGATTCTTACGCGTTTGCGCGCCGACGGCTATGCGATGAGCCCCGATTACGACGGCGCTGACGTGGTGCTGGTCAACACCTGCGGCTTTCTCGATTCGGCCAAGGAAGAGAGCCTTGCCGCGATCGGCGAGGCGATTGCCGAGAACGGCCGCGTGATCGTCACTGGCTGCATGGGCAACGAGGCCGAGGCGATCCGCGCCCGGTTCCCGCAGGTGCTCGCGGTGACCGGCGCGCATCAGTACGAGGCAGTGGTAGAAGCGGTCCACGAAGCTGCCCCGCCCAGCCAGGGCCCGTTTGTCGACCTGATCCCCCAGCCGGATATCAAGCTAACCCCGCGCCACTATTCCTATCTCAAGATTTCAGAGGGTTGCAACCACAAGTGCAGCTTCTGCATCATCCCGCAATTGCGCGGCAAGCTGGCCAGCCGCAGGATCGACGCGGTGCTGCGCGAAGCTGAAAAGCTGCTCGCGACGGGCACCATGGAACTGCTCGTGATCAGCCAGGACACCTCGGCCTACGGGCTCGACCTCGGCCACGAGCCGCGTGACTTTCATGGCCGACAAGTGCGCGCGCACATGACCGATCTGGCCCGCGAACTCGGAACGCTTCGCACCTGCAACGGCACTGCACCGTGGGTGCGACTGCACTACGTTTACCCCTACCCGCATGTCGATGCGGTCATTCCGCTGATGGCCGAGGGGCTGCTGACGCCCTACCTCGACATTCCTTTCCAGCACGCCAGCCCCTCGGTGCTCAAGGCGATGCGGCGCCCCGCGAACGAGGCCAAGGTTCTGGAGCAGCTACGCCAGTGGCGCGGCATCTGTCCGGACATCGCGATCCGTTCGAGCTTCGTGATCGGCTTTCCCGGCGAGACCGAGGACGATTTCGCCTACCTGCTCGACTGGCTTGGCGAGGCACAGCTCGACCGCGTCGGTGCATTCCGTTTCGAACCTGTCGAAGGCGCGGCGGCCAATGACCTGCCCGGCGCGGTGCCCGAGGCGGTCAAGGAAGAACGCTATGCCCGGCTGATGGAGCTGACCGCCCGGATCAGCGCGGAAAAGCTCGGCGCAAAGGTCGGCAAGGTGCTGCCCGTCATCATCGACGAGGTTGGCGAGCCCGACGAAGATGGCGACATCGGCGCAACCGGGCGCAGCCAAGCCGATGCGCCGGAAATCGACGGAAATGTCTTCCTGCGCAATGTCGATGCTGCGCTGCAACCGGGTCAGGTCGTCGCGGCCAGCATCGAGCAGGCCGACGAGCATGATCTTTTTGGTGTTATCTCAGAGAATTAAGCCAAATCTGGGTTTTATTTGCATTTTTTGCAAGCAATACGCCATCTTTCGCACTTGCAGCAATTGTAGAAATGCGACACAAGGGTTGCGCCTTTCAGGCATCCTCTCCCAAACTTCCAAGGGGCCAGTCTTCGGATTGGCCCTTTTTTTCGGGCTAAACCCAGCCGATTCGTCGGAAGCGCAACCACAGCCCGCCGCAAACCAGCGCGATCAAGCCGATCACCGCGAAATAGCCGAATCGCCAGCGCAGCTCAGGCATAACATCGAAGTTCATCCCGTAAATCCCGGCAATCGCTGTCGGCACCGCAAGGATCGCGGCCCAGGCCGCCAGTTGCCGGGTAATCTTGCCCTGACGGTGCTGCTCAAGCAGGCTGGCGGTCTCGACGACGCTGTCCAGCGTCTCGCGCAGCCCGCGGACCCGCGCCATGGCCCGGCGCATGTGATCGAGCACATCGCGAAACCAGATATGGGCTCCGGCGTCGATTGCCGCGCACTCGGTTACCGCCAGCCGCTCGCTCACCGCCTCCATTGGCCCGCACAGCCGCTCAAACCGGCGCATTTGCCGGCGCAGGCGGAATATCCGGCGAATTGTCACAGGATCGGGGAACGCGTCAATCGCTTGTTCCTCGATCTCTTGCACTGCATCCTCCAGCGCATCGATGATCGGGGTATAGCCATCGACAATGAAATCGAGAATCGCGTGGGCGACATAGTCCGGGCCTTCGGCGAGCAGTTCGGCCCCCGATTCGAGCCTGCGGCGCAATTCGACATGCGCGCGCTCCGAGCCGATGCGGGCACTGATCAAAAAACGCCGCGAAAGGAACAGTGCGGTCTGTCCATAGGCAATGCTCTCCCCATCGCTGGCGAGCGCGGCAGTGCGCGCGACAATGAACAGGGTATCGCCATAGTTTTCGACCTTGGCCATCTGGGTGGGCTTGAGAGTGTCCTCGATCGCCAGCGGATGCAGCCCGTATTGCCGGGCAATCAGGTCCATCTCGGCGGCATCGGGTGCGGACACTCCGATCCAGTCGAACTCTCCCGCTTCGACGGGTGGAGCATCGCCCCCAGTGATCGGGATATCGGCGATGGCGATCTTGCCGCCCCGGTAGCGGCGTGCAGCGACGATGGTCATGGCCAACAATGAAGGATCGTTGCAGCGCGCGCAACGGCCCCGGGCCAGTCGGCTAGCGAGGTTCCCACAAATATCCTAATCGGTGGCGATGACCGATTCGTCCCGCATCTTCACCGCCGCGCTGATTGTCATCGGCGACGAGATCCTGTCGGGCCGCACCCATGACAAGAATATCGCACAGGTCGCCGCCTGGCTGGGGGTGCAAGGCATCCGTCTTGCCGAGGTGCGGGTGGTCGCCGATCACACCCCCGCGATTGTCGAGGCAGTGAATACCCTGCGCCTGCGCAACGACTATCTGTTCACGACGGGCGGCATCGGCCCCACCCACGACGATATCACCGTCGATGCCGTGGCCGAAGCGCTGGGTGTTGGCGTTATCGTCCACCCCGAAGCCCGCGCGATCCTCGAACGCTATTACGAACCGCGCGGCGGCGTCACCGAGGCGCGGCTGCGCATGGCGCGAGTGCCTGACGGGGCGGAGCTGATCCCTAACCGCTACACCGGCGCGCCGGGCATCCGCTTCGACAATGTCTTCCTGATGGCCGGTGTCCCGCAGATCACCGCGGGCATGCTCGATTCCTTGTCAGGCACGCTTGAGGGTGGCCAGCAGATGCTGTCCGAAACGGTCGGCTGCTGGGTCCAGGAGAGCGAGGTTGCCGACCTCCTCCAGAAGACAGAGGCCGCTTTCGGCACATGCCAGATCGGCAGCTATCCGTTCTGGCGCGACGGCAAGTCGGGCGCGAATTTCGTCATCCGATCGGTCGATGCCAGCGAACTGGCCGATTGTGTCCGCTCGCTGGTGCAGGCGCTGGAATTGCTTGAACGCCCTGCCTATCCCGGCGGCATCGAGTAGCCGGGCGACTAACCGATCCGCGAGGCTCGCGCGGCAAGTCCCGAAAGCCACGGCATTACCCCGACCGCACGGGTGATCGTCTGCGCACCAAGCGGACGGGAAGCCATCGCGGCAATCGCGCCCGCCACCCGCACCGGCGCGCGCGCGCTGGCTGCGAGCTGCCGCTGGAACCGGGCCGCGTCCATCCCTTGCAAGACCGCCTCGCCCGCCGCCCTGCCACTGGCCAAGGCAATCGCGATGCCCTCACCTGCCAGCGAAGGGATGACCGCGCCCTGATCGCCGACCCGCAAGGCACCGTGCACCGGCTGAGCCGCAATCCAGCCGTAGGGCACATTCGCTACCGCTTGCGCCGTGCCGGGATCGCCGCCCGCCGCATCCAGCCTGTCCGCCAGCGCGCGATGGGCCGCGCCAAGCTGGGCCAGCAGGCTTGCCGGATCGCCGCCTGCTGCGGCAAGGACCGAGCGTTTCACTGCCATGCACAGGTTGGCGGTGCCATCTTCCTGGATGGCAAGCCCTGCATAGCCACCCGCAAACAGGTGCAATTCCACTGCGTCGCCGACCAGCGCCTGCAACCGCGCGCTGTGCGGCAATCGCCAGCGCAGGCCCAGCGCAGTATTTTCCGACGGCGCGGCGCGTCCTGCTCCACGCAGCTCATGCTTGCCGGTGGCAAGGATCGTTGCGGTGCCCGACAGCACTTCCCCGCCCGCCAGCTCGACCTCCTGACCGGTCATGCCGACGACTTTCGCCCCGCGCCGAAGTTGCGCGCCAGCGTCCTGCGCGCTCGCCAGCAGCGCCGTATCGAGCGAGTATCGCGACAGCGACCAGCAACGTTGCGGCAGGCGGGCCTGTGCGTCGTGCCCTTTCGCGAACAGCCGCACCTGGCCAATCGGATGCGCGCCCAATGCCCCGGCATCGACGCCAAGCGCGCGCAAGCGGTGCGCTGTCGACCAGCTCAGGAATCCGCCGCACAGCGCGTCGCCGGTCACTGCGTTACGCTCCAGCAGCAGCGGTCGCAGCCCGGCCCGCGCCAGGACAATGGCAGCGGCGGTGCCCGCCGGACCGGCACCGAGGATCAACGGACCTTGGTGACGCATAGCCGGAAGGGAAAGCTGCGCCGCACTTCGGCGTTGTCGATGGCGGCGGCGGCAAGCAGCTCGTCCCATTCGCCGGGACGGTAAGCGCGGGCGATCGAGAGCGTGCCGTCTTCGCGCACGATCCGGTGCCAGCCCATCGCTCGGGCGAGCAACGGATAGCCGAAATGGGCAAGGCGGTGGCGATGCAGGTCGTTGACCATCCAGCCGCGCGAAGCCTCGCGGTCCATGAAGGCAAGGAAACCCAGCAATTGCTCGCGACTCATGTGGTGAGCAACAAGGCTGGAAATCACCGCGTGCCAGCCCTGCCCGGCCAGATCGGCATAGTCGCCAGTGCGGTATTCGATTGGCAATTGGGATGGCGTTGCTGCCTTCGCCACTGCCTCGGAGCGCGGGTTGAGATCGACGCCGACCAGCTCGCAAGCCTGGCCGCGCCTCTGCGCCCAGTGCGCGATCCGGCGCAGCATGTCGCCATGACCAAAGCCGACATCGAGCACCTTGAGGCTCTCGCCGGGCCGCGCGATCCGATCAAGGAAGGCGAGCGTCGGGCGCGCCGCCATGGTCAGGGTGTTGACCTTGGCGAGATCGGCAAGCAGCGCCGCATAGGTCTCGGCCGGCATATCGGCGGCGTCCATCTGCTCCTCGGCACTGGCGCGGACCGAAAGGTCTGTCATCCCGCGCTCCGGTATCCGAGGCCCTCGGCGGCGAGACCGGGACCGAAAGCGATGGCGCGGCCATTGGCGACCCGGGCACCCTGCGCCATGATCCGCTCGAGCACGAACAGCACGGTGCTCGAACTCATGTTGCCGCACGCCTCGAGCACGGCGCGCGAATGATCGAGCGCTTGTCCGGCAAGGCCAAGCCCGCGCGTCACTGCATCGAGGATCGAGCGCCCGCCGGCGTGAACTGCCCAGCTGTCGGGCTCGCCTGCGCCAGTCACTTCGCGGTGCACGTCTGGCTCGGCCAGCGCCTCGGCGATGCGGCCGGGCACTTCGCCAGACAAGTGCATGGCAAAGCCGTGATCGCCGATCTGCCAGGTGATAAGATCGTCGCTGTCGGGAAGCGTGAGGGCGAAGGGATCGGTCAGTTCGAAACCTTGTGGCTGCGCCGAAACGATCGCAGCCGCCGCTCCGTCGCCGAATTGCAGCATCGCCAGCAGCTTCTCAAGGTCAGTGACCGGCTGCAGGTGCAGGGTACACAGCTCGACCGTCACTACCAGCACTCGCGCCTGCGGCTGCGAACGGACGATATGCCGGGCAGTACGCAGCGCGGTGATCCCGGCATAGCAGCCCATGAA
>JBIPOX010000134.1:0-4848 GCA_044378785.1 Novosphingobium sp. | reverse complement strand
GTAGAGTTTGCTGAGCAGATGGAACAGCAGCGCACCGCCCGAGGGGCTGAACGGCAGATATCCCAGCTCATCGAGGATGATGAGATCGAGACGCAGCAGACGATCGGCAAGCTGGCCGAGGGTGCCTTGCAGCCGCCGCCGCACACCGGTGCAGACGATGTCGTGCCGTTCCTGCATGGTCTTGCGGCATTAGGCGAGCGCATGGTCATGGTGCTCGATCTCGAGCGGCTCGGCGCGGCCGAGCAGGTAGCGCAGGCGGCATGAGCGCGCCCTGGACACCGCCGTTCGACCTGACTCGGGTTGCCGCTGTGCTCGAACAGCTTGGCAAGGATACCGAACGACTGGGCGAGCGACTGTGCACCGATCCGGTGCTGGTCGCCGCGCATCTCGCCAGCCTGCAGGAGATTGATCGGATTGCCCAGTGGCAGCGCGCGCTTGCAACGGCACTGCAAGCCGGTTGCAAGGCCGATGCCATGGCCGCGATCGGACTGTGCGACCTGGCCGAATTGCTTGCTGATTAGGCTGCGGGCCGCATCGCCTGCAGCAAGGTGATTGCACGGTCCTCGTCGATCACTTCGGCATATTTGGCTTGCAGGTCGAACAGGTTTGCTTCGTGCGGTGCCGGGTGGCGATCGCCGCAGGCCTCGCGCACCACGAAAGGCGCAAAGCCATGCTGGAGCGCGTCGAGCGTGCTCGCCCGCACGCAGCCCGAGGTCGACAGGCCCGCGATCAGCAGCGTATCGACCCCCAGGGCCGTCAGGCTTGAAGCCAGCGAGGTGCCGAAGAAAGCCGAGGCATATTGCTTGGTCACGACGATCTCGTCGCTGCGCGGCTCAAGCCCCGGCGCGAAGTGACCCAAGAGCGAGCCCTCGTCGAAGGCCTTGAGCGCAGGCACCTTGCGGTAGAACAGCCCGCCATCCCTGCCGCCTGCGGTGTAGACGACATTGGTGTGAACCACCGGGATCGCCGCTTCGCGCGCTGCGCCCAGCAGGCGCACCGCGCTTGCCAGCGCGTCTTCCACTCCGGCGTAAAGCGGCGAGGCGCGGTCGAAATAGGCCATGACCATATCGATCACCAGCAGCGCCGGCTTGCGCCCGAACGGCAGATGGCCATCAAAGGCCCCGGCGTAGTTCGCCGCAAGTTCGCCGCTGCCCTGGCTCATCAGACGACTTGCGCTCCGGCAAGCCGCTCGATCTCTTGCCGGTCGAGGCCAAGCCAGTCGCCGAGCACTTCGTCGTTGTGCTGGCCGGGGAAAGCCGGGGCAGGGCGGTGCACCGAGCCGGGTGTCGCTGAAAGCTTGGGAAAGATGCCCTGCATCCGAACCGGTCCGTGGCGCTGCGTTTCGACCGTAATGATCGCCTCGCGCGCGGCAAAGTGCGGATCGGCAAGCATTTCTGGCGCGCGATAGATCCGCCCGGCGGGAATCGAATACCGGGTCATCAGCGCATCGACCTCGTCGACGGTAAGCGTCCGGGTCCAGGCGTCGATCAGGTTGTCGAGCTCGGTCTGGTTCTCGCCGCGGGCAAGATGCGTCGCATAGCGCGGGTCAGAGCCAAGCTCGGGCTGCCCCATTGCCTCGGCCAGCCGCACCCACAGCGAATCCTTGTTGGCCCCGATCATGTATTCGCCGTCCTTGCAGCGATAGACATTGCTCGGCGCGATGCCCTTGAGGATCGAGCCCGAGCGTTCGCGGATCGTGCCATTGTGATCGTACTCGGCGACCATGCCCTCCATCACCTGCAGCACGCTTTCATAGAGAGCGGCGTCGATCACCTGGCCCTGGCCGGTGCGGTCGCGGTGATGCAGCGCGGCAAGAATGCCCATGCAGCCATAGCTGGCAGTCAGCGTGTCGCCGATCGAAACGCCCATCCGGCTCGGTGGCCGGTCAGGCTCGCCGACGATATAACGCCAGCCACCCATCGCCTCGCCGATGCCGCCGAAACCGGCGCGGTCGGAATAGGGGCCGCTCTGGCCATAGCCCGACATCCGCGCGACGATCAGCCCGGGCTGCTCGGAGATCATAACAGCGGGATCGAGCCCCCACTTTTCCATCGTGCCGGGCTTGAAATTCTCGACCACCACATCGGCATGGCGGATCAGCTCGCGTGCCAGCGCCTGGCCTTCGGGCACGCGCAGGTTGATCGAGACCGAGCGCTTGTTGCGCGCGATCACTTCCCACTGCACTTTGGTTTCGCCCTGGCCCCATTCGCGCATCGGGTCACCCGCGCCAGGCGGCTCGACCTTGACCACGTCGGCACCCATGTCGCCGAGCAGCTGGCCGCAGAACGGTCCGGCGAGCAATTGTCCGAATTCGACAACGCGAATGTCGCTCAGGGCACCGTTGTTGGCCATGCCACTCACTCCGCCGCCTCAAGATGGGGCCAGACCGGCTGGATGGGAGCAGCAAGCCCGGTCTCGGCTTCGCATGAGGACCGCAACGCGTCGATCCCCGGTCCATAGTCGAACAGGGCAAGCGGCCCGCGCGCGCCGCGCATTTGCTCGCGCAGACTGGTCGTGGCTGCGGCATCGACCTCGCCTGCTCCATTCGCGACAACGCCATAGTCGCGCGCGCCTTCGGGAGTAACCAGGCCTTGCACGATCTCAAGGCCGACCAGCGCCGGATCGCGTTCGAGCGGATCGCCCCACCCGCCACCACCCCAGGTGATGAAGTGCAACTGGTCGCCCGCTTCGACGACAATGTTCTCGACCTTGTTGCCGACGATGGTCTGGCTGCCATCGGGCTTTTCGAGCACCTTCTTCGCGCGCCGACCGGGATGGCCGCCATTGACGCCCCACGGCGGCACGAACCAGCGATCGTCGTGGATCGAGACGGTTCCCGAAGCGAGGAAGCGATAGGTCATGTGGATGCCATTGCCGCCGCGATGGAGGCCCGCACCGCCACTGTCCGGCTCGGTCTCGTAGCGCTCGATCAGCATCGGGAAGTAGCGTTCGAGAAACTCGTTGGGAACATTGGTGAAGCCGGGCCACAGCGAATGACCATCCGGGCCGTCGCCCATCGGCCGACCGGGAATGCCGCCAAAACCGATCTGGAACAGCTGGAACCATTCCCCCGCTTGCCCTGGCCGATTGTCGTTGCCTGAATAGAACAGGTGCGGCGAGGAGGAGAAACCGGCAGCGTTGAGGAATTCGGGGGTCTTCTGTCCGAGCAATCCGCCCAGGATGTCGAAAATCCGGCCAAGCCCGTGGGTGCGGCCAGACAGCGCGGCAGGGAATTTCGGCTTGAGCAGCGAGCCTTCGGGAATGCGCACCTCGATCAGATCGTAGAACCCGTCGTTGAACAGGATCTGCGGATCGAACACCATGATCATGTAGATGCCGAAGAACATCTTGAACATGTTCTCGTTGAGATAGAAATTGATCGAGGCAGCGCTCTGCGGGTCGGTTCCGGTGAAGTCGAGCACGACCTTCTCGCCCTCGCGCCACATCGTGCACTTGATCTTGTAGGGGCCAAAGCCGACGCCATCGTCGCAGATGTAGTCCTCGAAAGAGACCGGCTCCTCGGCGACTGCCTGCGAGATCAGCGCCTTCATCGCGCGATGATTGCGCGCCAGCAATTCCTGCGTCGCCGAGAAATAGATATCGTCGCCAAAGCGCTCGGCCATCTCGACGACGCGGCGCGCCGCAACCCGGCATGAGGCGATCAGCGCGTTGAGATCGGCCTGACACCAGTCAGGCTTGCGGGTCTGGTGCAGCACCAGCTTCATCAGGTCGGCGTTATACTCGCCCTTGCGCCACAGCTTGACCGGCGGTACCCGCACGCCTTCCTCGAAGATCGAGCGCGCGTCGATTGGCATCGAGCCAACCACCTTGCCGCCAATGTCGCTCTGGTGGCCGAACATGGCGGTATAGGCGATCAGGCGACCGTCCTTGAACACTGGCAGCAACACCAGCCAGTCATTGGAGTGGCTGATCGCGCCCTCGCACGAATAGGGATCGGACAGGAAGATCATGTCGCCATCTTCCAGGGTGCCGTCAAAGCCCCTTAGGAAGCCGTCGATGAAGCTCCCGAACTGGCCGACGATCATCTTGCCTGCAGGGTCGGCGATCAGTGGAAAGGCGTCGCCCTGTTCGCGAATGCCTGGCGACATTGCGGTGCGCACCAGGGTTGCGTCCATTTCGATGCGGGCATTGCGCAGCGCGTTCTCGATGATGTCGAGCGTCACCGGATCGATTTCGACCCGGTTGAGCGGAGTGGCGTTGGTCTCGATGATGGTTGCGGGCATGTCTGTGTCTCTTCCTCAGACCGGATTGATCAGGATGTTGCCGACGCGATCGACTGTGGCGACACAGCCGCTTTCGATCAGCGTGGTCGAATCCATTTCGACGACGATGGCAGGCCCCGGGATGACGTCCCCCTGGCGCAGCCGGGCGCGGTCATAGATCACCGCTGCCTGCTCGCGCCCCTCCATCCACAAGGTGTGATCGCGCATTTTGGCGGCGACCGGATTGCCGTCGCCTTTGGCCAGTTCGGCGGCAGGCAGGTCAAGCGCCTGTCCCAGCGCGACGGCGCGCAGGTTCACGATCTCGTGCGGGGTGTCCATGTTGAAAGTGAACAGGCGCCGGTGCTCCTCGTCAAAGCGGGCAATGATGCCAGCGATGCCATCCTGGCGCAGGGTTTCGGGGCTGATCGTCAGCGGCACTTCGAAAGCCTGGCCGCTGTAGCGCACGTCGACCTCGAACTCGCTGACGATCTCGCTTTCGGCAACGCCATCCGAGCGCAGCTCGGCGCGGGTCTGCGCGGCCATCTCGTCGAGCACCGCGATCAGCTCTTCGGCACGGGTCTGCGAGGCAAGCCGCGAGAAGCTGCGCGCGGTTTCAGTGCGCATC
>JBIPOX010000065.1:0-6354 GCA_044378785.1 Novosphingobium sp. | reverse complement strand
GCGATCATCGCGGTCGCCAAGGCAGCGGACGAGGCCGGGTTCGGCGCGGCTTCGGTTACCGATCACCCGGTGCCTTCGAGCCGCTGGCTCGCGGCCGGGGGCCACTTCGCGCAGGACCCGTTCGTAATGCTGGGCCTGATCGGCGGTGTGACCAAGCGCATCAAGCTGATGACCAACATTGTCGTGCTGCCATATCGCAATCCGTTCGTGACTGCCCGGTCGGTGTCCTCGCTCGACCGCTTCACGCAAGGCCGCTTCATCTTCGGCATCGGTGCCGGATACCTCAAGGCCGAGTACAAGGCGCTCGGCGTCGATTTCGACAGCCGCAACGACCTGATGGACGAATACATCCGGGCGATGAAAGCCGCCTGGACCGGCGAGGATTTCAGCTTCGAGGGCACGGGCTACCTGGCCATGGGCAACACAGTGAAGCCCACGCCAATGCAGCACCCGCACCCGCCCATCGTTATTGGCGGCAATTCAAAACGCGCCCTTCGCCGCACTGCCGAACTGGGCGACTTCTGGTATCCCTTCATTGTCCCCAAGATGATCTCGGACACTGCGCGAACGGCCAACATCTCCAACGACGCGGAGATGCAGGAAGCCATCGACTATATGAACGAGCATTGCGACAAGATCGGACGCGCGGACAGGCCCGGGCTGATGATGGCAGGCGGTTTCAGCATGTCCGGGGACTGGAGCGCGCAACAGGCAATCGACATCTATGCGCACCACCAGGAGCTTGGTGCTGCCCTTTCCGGCTCGAGCATCGATGCAACCAGTGTTGCCGAATGGTGCGACCATGCGCGCCGGTTTGGCGAGGAAGTAATCGCGAAGCTTTGATTCAGGCGGGCGAAGCGGCTGCAGCCATCGCCTTGGCGAAGGCTTTCACTTCCGCCGCTTCGTCACCGCCCCACACTGCGCCCGAGACCGCGAGGAAATCCGCGCCTGCGGTCACGAGCGGAGCGCAATTATCGGGCGTGATGCCGCCAATCGCAACGCACGGAAGTTCGAAGAATTTCTGCCACAATTCCAGTGTTTCGAGATCGGCGAAATGGCTTACGTCCTTGGTCGTGGTCGGGAAGAACGCCCCGAAGGCGACATAGTCCGCGCCGGCCTCGCCTGCTTCCATGGCAAGGTGGCGGCTATCATGACAGGTGACGCCAATCTGCGCCTCGCGGCCCAGTTCGGCGCGCGCTTCGGCCACGTCTCCGTCGCCCTGGCCCAGATGGACTCCATCGGCACCGATCCGTTTGGCAAGGCGGATCGAATCGTTGACGATGAAGGCCACGTCGCGCGCCGCGCAGATTTCCTGGAGCGGTGCTGCGAGCAGCGCCGCTTCATGCTGGTCAATGTCTTTCACGCGGAACTGAAATGCGGTGACAAGGCCTTCGCCTGCCTCGATCGCACGCGCGAGCCGAAGCGGGAAGTCGCCGCCGACATCCAGCGGCGAAATCAGGTACAACTGACATGCAATGCGGTGCGGATCGCTCATCGCGCTGCCTTTAGTCGCGGACGCGGCCAAGGCCAAGTGTTAGGCTCCCGTTCAGAGGCATTCTGGCCTAATCCTGATCGATGAGACCAGCCGCCGCCCTGCTTGCCTTGCCGCTTGTCCTTGCCGCTTGCGGCACGACCGGTGGCGGCGAGGACGCTGACCTCGCCGGGCTGAGCTGGGCACGTCTCGGGCAGCGGGTCTACGTCGACGGCCCCGCAGTCACTCCGCTCGAAGTCCTCGAAGACAGCCGCTGTCCCGCCGGAGCGCGCTGCGCCTGGGCCGGCCAGGTGCGCATCCGCGCGATAGTGCATCTTGGGCCTGGCGATGTCGAACGCGAGCTGGTCACCGGCAAGCCGGTCGTCGTCGCGGACGGCAAGCTTGAGCTCGTCGCTACGCGCCCCGTCGCGATCCGCGACAAGGCAATTTTAGCCGAAGACTATCGGTTTGGCCTGCGCTTTTCAGGTGGGCTCTAGGATCAGGCGACGCTCGCGGCGTGGATCTGGTCGATTGCCGCGCCAAGCGTCGCATCGAACTGCGCGTCTGACTGCTGTGCGCGGATATCCTGGAGCAGGCCGCGGCTGAAGCTGGCGATCATGCCCTTGTTCTTGGCCAGCTCGGCGCAAGCCTCGTCGGTGGAATAGCCGCCCGACAGCGCGACGACAGCGAGCACCTTGGGATGCGCGACAAGATCGGCATAGAGGTTTGCCTCGACTGGAATCGACAGCTTGAGCATGACCTGCTGCCCGGCAGGCAAAGCCTCGAGATTCTTGAGAATCTCGGCCTTGAGCAGCTTCTCGCCCTCGGCGCGGCCTTCGGCCTTGATCGAGTATTCCGGCTCCAGCATCGGCATCAGACCAGCCGCGATCACCTGCTTGCCTACCTCGAACTGCTGGGCGACGATCGCGGCAATGCCCTTGGGGTTCGCCTGGTTGATCACCGAGCGTTCCTTGGTGCCGAACACGCCGAGGCCCCTGGCCCGCGCCAGCAGCGCATCGAGCCCGGGCATCGGTTTCATCATCTGGACGCCGTCAGCCTCGTCCTCAAGGCCCTTGTCGATCTTGATGAAGGGGACGACGCCGCGATCGATCAACGCCGAGGGGGTGGGTTTGCCATCGACATGGCCATCCATGGTCTTTTCGAACAGGATCGCGCCGATCACCTTGCCGTTCGAGAAGCTGGGCGACATGATGATGCGGCTGCGCATCTCGTGGATCTTGGCGAACATTTCCTCATCGCCGGACCATTCGTCGTCACCGATGCCATACCCCTGCAGGGCCTTGGGGGTCGATCCGCCGCTCTGGTCAAGCGCGGCGATAAAGCCCTGTTTGGCGGCAATCCTGGCGGTCATATCGGCGGTGTTCATCGCGGCTCATCCTTCGGGTGCGTGGCTTTGCAGGCGTGATTAGCCATGCGATCCGGTCTCGGCAACCGCGGTAACCATGTCATCCGCAGGTCTTGTTCAGGCCGCGGGCTGCGGCGGCCAGGGCGGCCCTTTCAGCTCGATCGTGTTGCCTTCGGGATCCTTGATGTAGATGCTCGGCCCCCTGCCCTGCGCGCCATAGCGCGAGCCAATCTCGGCATCGGTAATGCCGTGCATGGCAAGGTGGGCCAGGATGTCCTCGCTGTTCCAGGGCAGTATCTGCAGACAGACATGCTCGACATTGCGGCCCTGCGGCGGCGGCCCATCGGGCGCCCCGGCATATTCCACCGCGACATCGAGCAAGTCGATCAGCGCATTGCCTGCGCGAATCTGATAGAGACCGGCGTGCTCGACAATGCGTTCGACGCGCGCGCCGAGCACCTGCTCGTAAAAGCGCACCATCGCCGGCATGTCGCGGACTAGGTAGACGACATGATCGATGCCAAGGATATTGGGCACCGGCACTGGCTCAACCCTTGGTCAGGGCAGCGACACCCGGCAACTCGCGACCTTCCATCCATTCCAGAAAGGCTCCGCCAGCTGTCGAGACGTAACTGAAGTCCTCGGCCACGCCTGCCTGGTTGAGTGCCGCGACGGTATCGCCGCCACCCGCCACCGAGGTCAGCGTGCCTTCCTTGGTCAGCGCCGCGGCAGTGCGCGCAAGCGATATGGTCGCGGCATCGAACGGCGCGGTTTCGAAAGCTCCCATCGGTCCGTTCCAGACCAGGGTGCGGCAGACCTTGAGCACGTCGCCGAGTGCTTCGACCGCCTGCGGCCCGACATCGAGGATCATCTCGTCTTTGGCGACTTCATGCACGTTGCAGGTGCGCAGCGATGGCGGATTGGCGGCAAATTCCTTCGCAACCACCACGTCATAGGGCAAATGTACGGTGCAGCCTGCCGCCTCGGCCGCGGCAAGGATCTCGTTGGCGGTGTCGGCCAGATCGTGTTCGCACAGCGACTTGCCAACCTCGACGCCTTTGGCAGCAAGGAACGTGTTGGCCATGCCGCCGCCGATGATCAAGTGATCGACCTGGCCGACAAGATGGCGCAGCACGTCGAGCTTCGATGAGACCTTGGCCCCACCAACAATCGCCGCGACCGGCTTTTGCGGGTTGCCCAGTGCCTTGTCGAGCGCTTCGAGTTCGGCCTGCATCGACCGGCCGGCATAGGCTGGGAGCAGCCGGGCTAGACCCTCGGTGGTCGCGTGAGCGCGGTGCGCGGCGGAAAAGGCGTCGTTGACGTAGAAATCGCCATTGGCAGCAATAGCTTTCGCAAAGTCGGGGTCGTTCTTTTCCTCGCCTTTCCAGAAGCGGCTGTTTTCGAGGATGGCTACATCGCCGGGGCGCAGGATGCCGACCGCCTGCCGGGCGACATCCCCGGCAATCTCCGGCACGAACATCACTTCCTTGCCAAGCACCTTCTCGACCGCACCAATCACCATCGAGAGCGACATGACGGAGGACCGCTCGCCCTTGGGCCTGCCGAAATGGGCAAGCAGGAGCACTTTCGCGCCCTTGCCCGCCAGTTCCAGCACGGTCGGCGCGGCGGCGCGGATACGGGTAGCATCGGTAACCGCGCCGTCGTTCATGGGCAGATTGAGATCGACGCGGACCAGGGCAACCTTGCCGGTCAGATCGTCACCCAGATCATCAAGCGTGCGAAAGGCGCTCATGGTTCGATCCTCACTTCGTCACCGACTTCAATGTCGCCATCCGCGATCACCCGGCCGCACACGCCGCCGCGCCAATCGGGTGTCAGCGCCTGCATCAGTCCGGGATGGACCGCTTCCATGCGCCGGCACGGATCGCATTCCATCGTGGTCTCGATGCGCAGGCTCTTGCCGATGGAGATCACCTTGCCCGGCTCGCGCGGTAGCCGCAGGCCTTCGACCAGCAGGTTGGCGCGTCGCTGGGACCAGGGCAAACGAGTTGCCCCCTCAAGTCCAAGCTCGGTCATGGCAAGCGCCCAGCTTTCCGCCTCGATCAACGTGACCTGGCGGCGCGGCTGCTTGCCGCTGACAGGCGTACCCCGGCAATTGCCCTCCACGCCTTCAGCCGCCGTCACGCAAGCAACCGCGATTTCCTCGATCACGCCGCCCGGACGGGCATGCCGGGCAATCCCTGCGAGCCGTCCCATCGCGCGTCTCCTTTGAGTTAGCTTAGAGGAAGCTTGCCATCTTGCCCGCAGTATCAAGCATGCGGTTGGAGAAGCCCCATTCGTTGTCGTACCACGAAACGACGCGCACCAGCTTGCCTTCCATCACCGTGGTTTCGAGCGAATCGATCGTCGAGCTAGCCGGATAGTGGTTGAAGTCCGACGAGACGAGCGGCTGGTCTGTATAGGCCAGGATGCCCTTCATCGCGCCTTCGGACGCCGCCTTGAGCGCGGCGTTGATCTCGTCCTTGGTAGTGTCGCGCGAGGGCGTGAACACCAGATCGACGAGGCTGACGTTAGGGGTCGGCACCCGCACCGACGAGCCGTCAAGCTTGCCGTTGAGTTCGGGCAGGACGAGGCCGACGGCGCGGGCAGCGCCCGTGGTCGTCGGGATCATGTTCTGCGCGCCGCCGCGCGCACGGCGCAGGTCGGAGTGAATCTGGTCAAGCATGCGCTGATCGTTGGTGTAGGAGTGGATCGTGGTCATGAACCCGCGTTCGATGCCCACCGTCTCGTGGCAGACCTTGGCCATCGGCGCGAGGCAATTGGTGGTGCAGCTCGCATTGGAAACAACGATGTGATCGGCGGTCAGCGTCTCGTGGTTGACGCCAAAGACGATGGTGTTGTCCACGCCGGTCGCCGGGGCGGAAATCAGCACCCGCTTCGCGCCCGCGTCGAGATGCGGCGAGGCAAGGCCCTTATCCTGGAAAAAGCCGGTGCATTCGAGCACGATGTCGATGCCATTGTCCTTGTGCGGCAGCTTGCCCGGCTCACGCTCGGCAGTCACCTTGATGTGCTTGCCATCGACGACAAGGTCGCTGCCATCGACCGCGACCACTCCGGGATAGCGGCCATGGGTGGAATCGAAGCCAAACAGCAGCGCGTTCGACTTCGTGTCCGAAAGATCGTTGATAGTGACGAGGTCGAGACCGCAATCGGGCCGCTCCATGATCGCACGCGCGACAAGCCGGCCGATGCGTCCGAAACCGTTGATTGCAACTCTGGTGGCCATGTCGGGAAACTCCTGCTTACTGGCTGATTTTCTCAAGGATTTGCGGGACAATCGCTTTGGCAGTGATGCCGAAGCGTTCGAAAAGCTGTTTGGCCGGAGCCGAGGCGCCGAACCGGTCGAGGCCGATGGTGAGGCCGTCGTTGCCGACATAGCGTTCCCAGCCCAGCGTCGCGCCGGCCTCGATCGAGACCTTCACGGCATCGGCGGGGAGCAGGTCGGCGCGGTAAGAAACGGGCTGCGCGGCAAAAAGTTCCATGCACGGCATTGAGA
>JBIPOX010000089.1:0-5704 GCA_044378785.1 Novosphingobium sp. | reverse complement strand
CCGCTCCA
Organism: Novosphingobium sp.; assembly: GCA_044378785.1. GTDB lineage: Bacteria > Pseudomonadota > Alphaproteobacteria > Sphingomonadales > Sphingomonadaceae > Novosphingobium. Next base: position 5,696 of record JBIPOX010000089.1, on the reverse strand, counting down.
TCGCCAAGAATGTAGGCAAGCTCGCCAGCGGCAAGCTGAGAATTGATCGGCACCGCCGAACGGCCCGCCGCCATCGAGGCGACATAGGCCAGCACTGCTTCGGCGCAATTGCGGTCGAACACGCCAATGCGGCGGCCGGAAGCAACCTGCGCACGCATGCCGTTTGCGGCGCGATTGATCGCATTGGCAGCCTCGTTCCAGGTCAGGCGCATGCGCGGGTCGATCAGAGCGACTACATCAAGGCGTCCTTGGCCCAGATTGTCGGTAATGAGCGACATTCAGGCGTCCGGCGTGTCGGCGCTGCGCTTCAAGGCGGCGAGCGCCGCGAAAGGACTGTCGCGTTCCGCAGCCAGGGCCGCGCGCGCTGCTTCGGCGGATGGACCGGTAGCGAAGGGGTCGATCGCCAGGGCCAGACTTTGGGCGACCGCTTCGCCCAGATCGATCTCGACCCCGGAATACTCGATCTCGTCCTCGCTGTCCGAATCGATCTCGATGTCGGCTTCGGGGACCGGATTGGCGACAGCAGGAATGAAGCGCAGGGTCAGCGGCTCGGCGACGCGCGTGTGCAGTTCCTCGGCTGACAAGGCGCAGGTCTGGATGAGATCGGCTTCAAGCCTACCCTGCGCGGTTACCAGGTCGCCATCGCGTGCCAGCGAGAGGTTTGCCTCGAGCCGGTCAATCCGCACCACGTCTAAACGCTTGGCCAGCGCGGCGCATTCTTTGGCCGTCGCGACCAGCGCGAACAGGCGCCCCTGGCATTGGCGCACATCCAGCTTGCGGCAAAATTCCGGCGCGCTCATGTCGGCTCGTATGCGAAATCGCCTGCCAGCAATGCCTCGGTCGCGGTGCTCGCAATTGCCCCATGCATGGCGACAACTGCGCTGGCAAGTGCCGCCAGATCGGCCTGGGGCAGCACCGTCAGGTTGCGCTCGATCACGGGAACGAGCGCCGCCTCGCCTTCAGGCAGGGCATTGCGCAGCGCGCCGAGCCTGCCGCCCAGCGTGGTGACCAGCTTGCGGACTTGCTTGCCGACGGTGGGATCGCCGATGCCTTCCTGCCGCAATTGCCCTTCCATGTCCTCGACGAACAGCTCGGTCAGCCGGGCTTGAGCCTCGGCAAGTGCGGGCTCGCGCTCCATGCGCAGCAGCACCGTGGCGAGCGCTAGCGTCACCATGTCAAAGCGGCCTTCCTTGCTATCGACGACGCCGAGCCTTGCATACCAGGCGGGGGTGCGCGCGAGTGTGACGACGCGCTGCCACAAGGGACGCAGCGCCTGCCGCTCGTCAGGGGTTCTGCCAAGCAGGCGTGAAAGCAGGGACATCGGGCGCACGGCCTTTCATTCAGCGACGATTCAAACCCGCACGGCCATTGCGATGCGCAGCAGCCCGGCCTAAGGGATGACGCCGATATATGCGTGCGCTGGCCGCTGACAATGGGCAAGGCGCTGCACCGGCACTGGAGTTGTGCGAATATGCGTATCAATCGGCGGATTGCCGGAATGACTGGACTGGTGCTGGGCGCGGCTCTGCTGGCTGGCGGGTGCTCTTCGATTCGCAATCATCGCGGCTACATCATCGATCAGGCGCTGATCGACGCAGTGCAGCCCGGCATCGACAATCGCCAGTCGGTCGAGCGAACTTTGGGTCGGCCGACCTTTGTCAGCCAGTTCGGCAGCAAGGACTGGTATTACATCTCGCAGGACACCCGGACGCTGGCTTTCGGCAGGCCCACCACCAAGGAGCAGACCGTGCTGCGGGTGGTGTTCGACAATGGCGGAAACGTGATCTCTGTCGATCGCAAGGGGGTTGAGCGGGTGGCGCGGATCGATCCCGAAAGCGATGCAACGCCGACGCTTGGCCGCGACCGCAGCTTCTTCGAGGACCTGTTCGGCAATGTCGGCGCGGTCGGCGCAGGCGGCGGTCCTGGCGGCCCGGCTGGCCCCACCGGTCCTGGTCCGAACGGCAGCTGATCAGGCTCACTTATTGAACCGCGCCGCGCCGGGCCTATATCCGGCGCATGAACAGTTCCCAGGCGAGCCACGGCCTCACCCAGTGGCACGGCACCACCATCATCGGCGTGAAGAAGGGCGGCAAGACCGTTATCGTCGGCGATGGCCAGGTCTCGATGGGCAATACGGTGATGAAGCCCAATGCCCGCAAGGTGCGCCGGATTGGCGAGGGCGGGCCGGAAAAGGGCGCAGTCGTCGCCGGTTTCGCGGGCGCAACCGCCGATGCCTTCACCCTGTTCGAGCGGCTGGAGCGCAAGCTTGAGCAATATCGCGGCCAGCTGATGCGTGCGGCGGTTGAACTGGCCAAGGACTGGCGCACCGACAAGTATCTGCGCAACCTCGAAGCGCTGATGATCGTGGCTGATACCGAGACCATGCTGATCCTGACCGGTAACGGCGACGTGCTTGAGCCCGAGGAGCGCGACGGCGCGCTGATCGCCGCGATCGGATCGGGCGGCAACTATGCACTCGCTGCCGCGCGAGCGCTGTCGGGCTATGAAAGCGATGCCGAAACGATCGCCCGCAAGGCGATGGAGGTGGCCGCCGAGGTCTGCGTCTTTACCAACGACCGGGTGACGGTCGAGACTGTTTAACAATGTTCGTCATTCCCGCAGCAGCGGGAACCCAGCTCCCGCGATCTCCTGAAAATGAGATGTCGCAGTGGGATCTCCGCTTTCGCGGGGACGACGAGATAGGATGGAAATGATCGAAAACCTTACCCCCAAGGCCATCGTCGCTTCGCTTGACGAACATATCGTCGGTCAGGCCGAAGCAAAGCGCGCGGTTGCTGTGGCCCTGCGCAATCGCTGGCGGCGTCAGCGCCTGCCCGCTGAACTGCGCGACGAGGTCACCCCCAAGAACATCCTGATGATCGGGCCGACCGGTTGCGGCAAGACCGAGATCAGTCGCCGCCTTGCCAAGCTGGCCGAAGCGCCGTTCGTCAAGGTCGAGGCGACCAAGTTCACCGAGGTCGGCTACGTCGGCCGCGATGTCGAACAGATTGCCCGCGATCTCGTCGAGGAAGCGATCCGGCTTGAGAAGGACCGCCGACGCGAGTCGGTGCGCGAGGCTGCCAGCAAGGCAGCGATGGAACGGCTGCTCAATGCGCTGGTCGGCGACAGCGCTTCCGAGGCGACGCGCGAAAGCTTTCGTCAGCGTATCGTAGAGAACGCGATGAACCAGACCGAGGTCGAGATCGAAGTCGAGGATGCGCCTTCGATGCCGATGGAGATACCCGGCATGGGCGGCCCAGGGTTCGGTGGGGTCGGCATGATCAACCTGTCGGACATCATGGGCAAGGCGTTTGGCCAGAACAATCTCAAGCGGCGCAAGCTGCTGGTCCCGGACGCGTGGGACAAGCTGGTCGACGAGGAATCGGAGAAACGGCTCGATCACGACGATGTCGCCCGGGTTGCGCTTCACAATGCGGAAACCAATGGCATCGTTTTCCTCGACGAGATCGACAAGATCGCGGTCTCGGACGTGCGCGGCGGTTCGGTCAGCCGCGAAGGCGTGCAGCGCGACCTGCTGCCGCTCATCGAGGGCACTACGGTTTCGACCAAGTACGGTCCGATGAAGACTGACCACGTGCTGTTCATCGCATCGGGCGCGTTCCATATCGCCAAGCCGAGCGACATGCTTCCCGAGCTGCAGGGCCGCCTGCCGATCCGGGTCGAACTCAAGGCCCTGACCGAGACCGATTTCGTGCGCATCCTTTCGGAAACCCGCGCCAACCTGGTGGAGCAATATACGGCGCTTCTCGGCACCGAGAAAGTGGTGCTGGAATTCACCGACGAGGCCATCGCCGAGGTCGCCCGGATCGCCGCGCAAGTGAACGAGAGCATCGAGAATATCGGTGCGCGGCGCTTGCAGACGGTGATGGAGCGCTTGCTCGAGGACCTGAGTTTCGAGGCAGAGGACCGCCAGGGCGAAACGGTGCGCATCGATGGCGCCTATGTGCGCGAGCGGCTGGCCGAGCTGGCCAAGGACTCCGACCTGTCGAAATATATCCTTTGATTTGCTGCAAGGCTCCGTCACCTTGTCCGCTGTGAAGGGGAGCAGGGATGGGGATTTTGCAAGGCAAGGCAATCGTGATCACTGGCTCGGGCCGGGGGATCGGTGCGGCCTGCGCAATGGGTGCAGCGATGCAGGGCGCATCGGTTGTGGTCAACGATGTCGATGCCGATGTCGCCGAAGCGAGCGCAGCGGCGATCCGCGCGGCAGGCGGGAGCGCCCATGCGCTGGTCGCCGACATCACCGACTGGCAGGATGCCGGACGCCTGATTTCCAGCTGTATTGAAACTTACGGCAAGATCGACGGGCTAGTGAACAATGCCGGCCTTTACCACATGGGCAAGGCGTGGGATTTCGATGCCGTCGCAGCGCGGGCGATGATCGATGTCAACGTGCTGGGCGTGTTCCACTGTGCCGGGCACGCAGTCAAGGCGATGGTGGCGCAGGGCAGCGGTTCGATCGTCAATGTCGTTTCGGGCGCACACATGGGCATCGATTCGCTTGGCGTTTACGGGGCGACCAAGGGCGCTGTCGCCTCGATGGTCTATTGCTGGGCGGTCGATCTTGCCGGCACCGGCGTCAGGATCAACGGCCTGTCGCCCTTCGGCAATACCCGCATGGCCGAGGCGACGAGCGCCTATCGCCGATCGATCGGCGCGAAGGATCGCAGCGCCCAATTTCAGCCAGCCGAGGCCAATTCGCCCTTGGTCGAATTCCTGTTGTCCGACCGGGCCGAGGCAGTGAACGGCCAGATCGTGCGGATCGACAAGGGCGAGCTGCAACTTTACACCCATCCTGCCCTGCTGGTGCCGCCGCTGGTCCGGGAAAGCTGGAGTGCCGATGACATCGCCGATGCTTTCGATGCAGAACTGCGCGCGCGCATGGTGCCTTGCGGCGTGCTCGGCATGGAGCAGGGGCCAGTGCCACTGACCAGCGGGTTCTGGAGTCGAGAGTGATGAGACGCTAGGTTACGCAATTCCGCTAGTCCTGAGCTTGCTGAAGGACTGTTTTTCCTGAAGTCAGTGCAGCCCTTCGACAGGCTAAGGGCGCACGGTGTCAGAATGGTTTATGCTGCATCAAACCCCCGATGACCGCCCCGTCTACCGCCTGCTTACCGGCAAGGACGACCGCGCCTTTTGCGATCGCGTTTCAGAAGCGCTGGAGCAGGGCTGGCGGCTCTATGGCTCGCCCACGATTACCTGGGACCATGAATCAGGCTGCATGAAGGCTGCTCAGGCGGTGGTGTGGAAGGATGCGGAAGTCTGCAAATAGTCAGGCAGAATAGACCAGCTTCATCCCTGGCTCGTGCCAGCGGGTCTTCACCAAGGTGCCGTCGCCCGAGAAGGTCAGCCAGGCATCCAGCATGTCGGCGCCCCCAAAGGCGATGTTGGTGACTAGCCGGTCGGCAACCGGGGTCATCGTTACCTCGCCCTGCGGGGTAAAAGTGGCAATCGCGCTGCCGGTTACCGCCGCGACCGCGACATTGCCCGCTGCGGTCATCGCCAGGCTATCGAGAAACACCTGACCAGGCGCAGTGCCGACAAGCCGCGGCTGCTGAAGTTCGGCGCGCCTTTCGACTGCCCATAGCCGTGCCGAATAGGTATCGGCGGCATAGACCGTGGTCATGTCTGGCGACACCCCTATGCCGTTGTAGCTGAGCGCGCGCTGGACCACG
>JBIPOX010000062.1:0-6542 GCA_044378785.1 Novosphingobium sp. | reverse complement strand
CATCGGTGCGCGATCGAGGACTGTCAGCCCTGCATCGGCGAGGATGGCGTCATACTCCTCGGGCACATCCTGCGCGGCGAGCGCGAAGTCGTAAGCCGTGCCGATCGCGGCATATAGCGCCTGATGGGTCCGCTTCTCGCTGTCGGCAGCCTCGTCGGCATGGTCGCGCGCGGCAGCCAGCCAATCGCCGAGGGTTCGCGAAGCGTTTGGCCCGGCAGGTGCGGCTTCGGGTAGCGCGGCGTGGAGCGACGACAGCATCTCGGCGGCGGCAAGGGCCGGTTCGGGAAAGGCGTCGGTAAGTTCAAGCGGCGTGCCGAGATCGAGCACCGGGCGTGGCTCGGCCGGGAGCTGTTCGACCGGGCCGTCGGCCCATTCGGTCATCGGCAGGTCTTCGCCTGCCACGCGGCGGCTCGATTCGAGCACCTGGTCGATCTCCAGCAGCAGTTCGTCGGCAGTCTGCTGGTCGGCAAGCTCCTTCCAGTTGATCACGCCGTAGATGAAATCGATGGTGTCGTCGTCGCTCGAGAACGGCAGCAGGATGCCGCGATAGAGGATCGTCGCGCCGCGCTGGTTGACGAATTCGGCCTCGAAGCCGATCGGCGCCTGGTTGGCGATGATCTGCAGGTAGTGGTCGGTGATGCGCGAAAGCAGCGAACGGCTGGGCACATCGCTCAGATATTCGATGTTCTGGCTGCTGCCGCATTCCTGCGCGAGCTTCTCGCCCAGATAGCTGACCCGCGGATTCTCGATCTCGACGGTGAAATCGAGCAGGACGCTGAAAGGTCCGAAGTCGGATTGGCTTGCCGGATCGAAATCGTCGCTCGACGGGAAATGGCGCTCGCCGAGCAGCGAGGCCCAGAAATTGTAGGCGCGGACCTGCATGCGTCGCTCGTCCTGGCCGATCGCTGCGGGCGGGAGGTCGCCCATGACATGGTCCTCCGCCGGATCGAAGTCCTGCGCATCGTCGTGCGCATCCTCGTTATCCGTAAATTGGCCGCGCAAGTTATCCATTCGTGGTGCCCCACCAGTCCTATTTGACGAGGGTATGGGCGTGACATGGTAAAATTACCGTTAAGTCTGCTGATTTGAGGGTTCTATCCGGCAGGGACGATACCCTCGCCGTGCCTGGGCACTGGTGCGATCCGCCACAGCAGCAGCGATCCGGCAACGAGGAAGGCTGATGCGGCGTGGAGTGCGAAAGGTAGGCTCGTGCTGTCGGCCACGGCGCCCCAGAACCACGAACCCACCGCCATGCCGCCGAAAGTGACCGCCTGATAGATAGAAAGGCAACGACCGATCACATCATCGGGCGAGCGGAACTGCATTGCTGTGTTGAGGCTGGTCATCACCGCGACCCAGGCCATTCCGGCCAGCAAGGCCATCGGTGCCGCCCAGATCACTGCGTGGACTTCGGCAAGCACGCTCATCGCCAGAAAGTAGATGAGCACACTCAGCCCGAGCACGCCTTCCAGTTCGAACCGGTCGCGCAGGTGGCCGACGAAAGGCGCAGCGACAATCGAGCCGATCCCGAAGACCGCCAGCATCACCCCGAAATCGACCTCGTCGCCGCCAAGTTGCAGGCCGACGACTGCGGGCATCAGCGCTTGATAGCCGGCTATCCCGAAACCAAGAAAGCAGCCCCGGATCAGCAGGCGGGTGATCGGTGACGAAGCGAGACAAAAGCGCAGCCCGACGCCTATCGCCCGGAAGATCGGTCGCCGCTCGACCTGGCGCGGCTCTGGCCGCCAGCGCAGCAGCACCACGATCAGGGCGACATAGCTGATCGCGTTGATCGCAAAGGCAAGCGAGCTGTCCCACAGCGAGATCAGCACCCCGCCCAAGGCCGGCCCGACGCTGCGCGCGGTATTGAACGACATCGAATTGAGCGCGATGGCTTGCGGTAGCTCGCTTCTTGGCACGGTCTGGCGCACCGAGCTCTGCCAGGCAGGCGAATTGAGCGCGGTACCAACACCGACTGCGAGCGTGAAAGCCAGCAGGGTAATCGGCCCGATCATGTCGGTATAGGCAAGCACTGCCAGTATTGCCGAGGTGACCAGCATGCCGATCTGCGCTGCCAGCATTACCCGCCGCCGGTCGAAGTTGTCTGCGATTGCCCCTGCAATCATGCCGAACAGCATGATCGGCAGCGTGGCCGAGGCCTGGACCAGACCGATCAACTGGTTCGAACTGGTCAGTTCGGTCATCAGCCAGGCGGCAGCCACCGACTGGATCGTTGCGCCAAGGTTTGAAAACAGATTGGCGATCCAGATCGCGCGGTAGACCGGGTGACGGAACGGGGAAAAGGTGCTGACGCGAGCCGGGCGATCGATTTCCTGTTGCGGGGCTTGGTCCATTACCCGACCCGGTTAGGCGGGCGATATCGGCCCGGCAAGTCAGAACAGGTAGCGCATCCGGATCGACTGATGCGCTTCGCCTTCGCGAACGGCAAAGGCGGCTTCGCCAAAGCTGGGCGGGCCTAGCCGGACCGGCGCATCGCGTGAAAAGCCGAAGCCTTCGGAGGGCATGATCAACCGCTTGTCGAGTTTGCCGTTGCTATTCTCGTCGTGGACCAAGGCGATTGCATAGGTCCCGGCGGGTACCTGCCCAAAATCGAGATCGACGCGCAGACCGGCAGGAACCACCAGCTTGCGTGCTTCGGGCTCGCGCGCGCAATTGGGAAAGCGGCGTGAGCTGTGGGTCAGGCAAGCGAGAACCTGGCCATGGGTCGAGCGCAGTCCGGTTACCGTCGCGCTGACATCGCCATGCGCGGCAGGCGCGCTCGCCACGGTTGGACCCGGAACGACGGCGGCGAGCGTCAGGGCCGCGATAAACCGCGATCGGTGCCGCACAGGCGATCCCAAAACCGGAAGTAGAGACCGTAGTTGCATGCGAAGAGCTCATGATGACGGCTGTGGTGGCTAGCGGTTATGAACCAATTACCCAACCGCGAATGAACGAGGCGTTGTGGAAACATTTCCCAGCCCATGTGATTTGTGATCCCCATCATGGTCATGATCAGCAGCACCACGCCCAGCATGGCGACGTGGATCGGTACGACAAACACCAGCGCGGGGATCACCACCGCGCCGGTAATTGCCTCGATCGGATGAAAGCTCATGGCTGCCCAGGCAGTGGGTGGACGGCTGGCGTGGTGGACTGCGTGGGCGATCCGGAACGGGGCAGGGCGATGCATCCAGCGATGGGTCCAGTAGAACCAGGCGTCATGGGCGAGCAGATACACAAACACCGATAGCGGCAGCCACCACAGCGGCATGGCTTTCCAGTCGGTATAGACCAGAGTCCAGCCATGTTCGCGCCAACCCCAGGCGACCAGCCCGGCAGGTGCGCCATATATCGCTGCCGAGGCGAGCGACCAGCGCAGTTCCATGCCGATCTGTTGCCTCAAGCCGCTATAGAGGCCGGGCCGGACAAGGTGGGTCAACCAGGCGAAAAACCCGCTCGAGAGCAGATAGCGCACGGCCACGATCGCGGTCATCGCGAGCATGGATAGCAAGATAGCAAGGCTTGCCTGGCTGACGGATTCAAGCATGGCTCGAGCCTTATGCCGTGATCTCTAAGCCCAAGCTAGCCGGTGCGGCGCACCTTGCCGGCATGAGCGCCGACGCCATTGCGGCCACCACTGCCAGAGTGAAACCGGCGCTTGCGCGGCCCGGCGCTTTCACCATCGGCGCGCGGTGCGGGCTTGCCTGAACCCTGCTTTCCGCCAGATCCCCTGCCGCCGCGGTTATCGCCGCCCGACGGATTGGCTCGGGCCGGGGCAGGAAGCTTGCGGGCTTCCTCGAGAAAGCCTTCGGGCAAAGACAGCGCCTCGAGGCGCACCTGCGTCAGTTTTTCGATGTCGCGCAGATAGGGCTTCTCGTCCGGGGCGACGAAGCTGATCGCGACGCCATCGCGGCCAGCGCGCGCGGTGCGGCCGATGCGGTGGACATATTGCTCGGGCACGTTCGGCATTTCGAAGTTGAACACGTGGCTTACCCCGGTCACGTCGATGCCGCGCGCGGCAATGTCGGTGGCGACCAGGATCGGGGTGCGACCGGCGCGGAATGCATCGAGCGCGGCGGTGCGTTGGCCCTGGCTCTTGTTGCCGTGGATTGCGGCGGACGGCACTGCGGCACCCATGAGATGGCGCACCACCCGGTCCGCGCCGTGCTTGGTGCGCGTGAAGACGAGCGCACGGTCGATCGATCCATCGGCCAGACCGGCGCGCAGCCGCAGCGTCAGCAGTGCCTGCTTCTCCGCCTGGTTGACGAAAGTCGCGAACTGTTCGACCCGCTCGGCGGTGGACGCTTGCGGGGTGACTTCAACCCGCACCGGATCGTTGATGAACTGCTTGCCCAGCTCGGCGATCGCCTTGGGCATGGTGGCCGAGAAGAACAGGCTCTGGCGCGGCTTGGGCAGCAGCGCCGAAATCCGCTTGAGCGGCTGGATGAAGCCGAGGTCCATCATCTGGTCGGCCTCGTCGAGCACGAAGATCGAGACCTCGCGCAGGGTCAGCGCGCGCTGTTCGATCAGGTCGAGCAAGCGGCCCGGTGTCGCCACCAGCACGTCACAACCGCGCGACAGCGCGCGGGCCTGCTTGCCGACTGGCACGCCGCCGAAAATGCATTGCACCGACAGGTTGGTGAACTTGGCATAGCCGCGCATGTTATCGGCGATCTGTGCTGCAAGCTCGCGCGTCGGTGAGAGCACCAGCATCCGGCACGAGGCCGGGCGGTGCGCCTTGGGATCGTTAAGCAGCTGGTGCAGCGAAGGCAGCGCGAAAGCGGCGGTCTTGCCAGTGCCGGTCTGTGCGATACCAAGCAGGTCGCGACCCTCGAGCAGCGCCGGGATCGCCTGGCGCTGGATCGGGGTGGCTTCGGTGTAACCGCGCGAGGTCAGCGCGCGAGTCAGTGGCTCGGCGAGGCCGAGCGTCGAGAAATAGGACATGGGTAAACTTTCAATCGTCTCTCATGCGCGCCGCAAGCATGCGACGCGCGCGAAGGGTTGCGTTCATTCGCGACCCTAGCGTGAGGAGAGAAGCGTTCAATCGGTGGCGATCGCTCGTCCAGGCCTGCCGCGCAATTGCGGTCTCACGCTGCCTCGGATTGCGCGCCACACTTAGGCGGAGCGCCGATCGCTGATGGGTCTCTAGTGTGCAATGCAGCAAAAAGCAAGGCTTTTCGCGGCTTGCGCGCAGGCAGGTGCAGCCCTAGCTTGCACGGCATGCGCGAACCGCCATCCCCTTGCATCCGTGTCTGCCGGATCGAACCGGCGACCGGGTGGTGCGTGGGCTGCCGTCGCACGCTTGCCGAGATCGCCGACTGGCCAATGCTTTCGCGCCGCTCCAAGCATGAGCTGCTTGCCCAGCTGGAGCGTCGCAGCTAGCCGTTGAACCCTAATATTTTCCGCCCAGCTTTGAATGGTCCCAGCTGATCGTCTTCACCGGGGTAAAGCGCATCACCACCCGCTTGGCGTAAGACGCGCGCGCCTGCTCGCTCATTTCGCTGGAAAAATCCTGGGCGAGCGAGGAACCGCCCTGGATCAGGCCCATCGCCGCCGCGACATCCTCCGGCTCGCGCAACAGCTCGACATCAGTATAGAGCAGCACCGATTTGAGGTCGGCATAGCCATCGCCGCTTTCAACCAGCAGCGCTGCGCGCGGATCGCGCTCGACATTGCGGATCTTCTGCGCCTTGGCGAAAGAGGTCATCACTATCCGGCCCTTGGCATCGACGCCGAAATTCATCGGCATCGGATGCGGCATTCCGTTCGGGCCGTTGGTGACCAGGATGATGCGCTTTTGCTCCTTGAGATAGTCGCGCACTTCCGATGGCGTCATTTCGATTGCTTCGCGCCGCGATGGCATTTGCGTCTCCTTTTCGCTTGTGGGCAGTACTTCGGCGCGATCGTCGGCCGCATCACCCCCTGGCGACGCCGCTTCCCCACTGCGTGGTATGCGGATCGGCGCCATTGGCGAGCCTGCGCAACGAGGCGCGCGCCAGCCTTTCGATCTCCACCTTGCGCCGGGCGGCGGCCATCTGCAACAGTGGAGCGGGCCGGACGATCTCCGCATCGTAGTCGTCGCCAACGATAACGCCGCAGCGATCCGGCAGGAATTCATCCTGCTCGAGGCAGGCCTGGCCCAGCAGCGGTGAGAGCCCCCAATAGAACCGGTCGCAATAGTCGAGGTAGTCGGTCCACTTGGCATCGCCGAGAAGATCGGCGCGCGCAACCTTGATCTCGACAATGATGACATGGCCTCGCCCGTCTATCCCCATCAGGTCGGCGCGGCGGCCGCAGCGCAGCGGCATTTCCGGCAGGCACCAGATGTCGTTGCGTGCGAACAGGCGACCGATGCCGCGCACGACACCTGCCGCGACGGGGTTCGGGGCGAGCGTGCCAAGAGTCGAATCGGGATCGGCCATGCCCCATTCTAGGAACATAGCGGGAACTTGCAACAGGTGACGCGATCAGGCGCTGCGCAGGGTCGGTGACGCGACCTGGCTCGAAGCCATGACCATCAGCGCATCGCGCGCGCCGAT
>JBIPOX010000061.1:0-6599 GCA_044378785.1 Novosphingobium sp. | reverse complement strand
AATCCGAAAGCTGCCGATTCGCTTGAGGACTTTGTCGCAGGGGCCACCGAGCATCCAGGCAGCTGGTGGCCGCACTGGCGCGACTGGCTAGAGGCCCGCGCCTCGGCCAAGGTCAATGCCAAGGGCAAGCGCAAGCCGGGCGGCAAGTCCGATCCGGCGCTCGAGGACGCACCGGGCCGGTACGTCGCGATGCGCTGAGCGGGCAGACGCTGACCCAGCGCAGGTTATGCTGCACTGCACAAAAATTGCTTGACACTGCGCGCACAATGCTTATTGTGCACTGCAACATAAGCCGGGTTGCGCCGGTTTAGCGAAGGATCAGACCGATGGCCAATGAAGCCGATCTGAAGGCGGAAGCCGCCGCCGAAAAAGCCTATGCTGTCGCTGCCGAGGCGGCCGCTCCAGTCAAGCTCGAACCCGCGCCGACACCGGTCGTCGCCGCGCCGAGCGCTGAACCGGCTCCTGCAACCGAAACCAAGATCGCTGCGAAACCGGCGGCAAAGGTTGTGTCGAATGTAAAAGCCGCTCCCAAGGCAAAGCCGGCGTCCGTCGCCGCTGCCAGGGTCGAAAAGCCGAAAATCAAGGTCGCTGCAAAGGCGGCACCCAAGCCCAAGGCCGCGCCAAAGCCCGCGCCCAAGGCAAAGGTCGCGCCAAAGGTAAAGGTTGCGATCAAGGCGAAAGCCGCGCCCGCGCCGAAATCAGCTTCCAAACCCAGCCTTTCCAAACCGACCATTGCTGCAACAGCGAAAATCAAGGACAAGACAATGAGCATGACCGACAAATTTACCACAGGTATGGGAACGATGATGAGCAACGCCCAAGCCAAGGCCAAGGAAGCCTTCGAGAAGAGCTCGACGATGATCGGCGACTATGCCGAGTTCACCAAGGGCAACGTCGAAGCCGTGGTCGAATCGGGCAAGATCTTTGCCGAGGGCCTGCAGGACATGAGCACGAACCTGGTGGCCGAAGGCCGCACCGCGTTCGAGGCGGTTTCGGCTGACCTCAAGGAAATGGCCGCAGCCAAGTCGCCGACCGACCTCATCCAGCTGCAGAGCGAGATGATGCGCAAGTCGTTCGACGGTGCGGTTGCCTATGGTTCGAAGAACACCGAAGCGATGCTCAAGCTCGCCAGCGAGACCATGGCGCCGATTTCGAGCCGCGTCAGCCTCGCAGTCGAGAAGGCGCGCCAGCTGGCCGCCTGATTCGCGACCATGCTGTTCTGGGCCGGCCTCGTTATCGGGGCCTACCCGGGACGGACCGCAAGACAATCGCAGAATCAATCGCAGGGGCCGGGCCTAGTCCGGCCCTTCGCTTTTTGGTAACCGCGACAATGCACAAGCGCGGTCTTGTGAACCGACCCCGGCTTGCGGTATCCTGTGACCATGCATTGCGAACGACTGATCGAACCCACATTTGTGCTTCCCCTGGTCGCCCAAGGCGTGCCTCTGCGCGCAGCTGACGAAGACGAAGGCGGCGGCTCCGGTCCCGGTGATGGCGAGGATCAGGTCGGGGTTGCCACCAAGACCCGGACCAAGCCAAAAAAACCCAGTCAGTTCAAAGTGCTGATGCTGAACGACGACTATACACCGATGGAATTCGTAGTCCTGGTGCTCAAGCGCTTCTTTGGCATGGACCTCGAACAGGCGACCCAGGTAATGCTCCATGTCCACCAGAAGGGCGTCGGCGTTTGTGGGATATTCCCCTACGAGATCGCCGAGACCAAGGTGAATCAGGTGATGGATTTTGCCCGGCAGAACCAGCACCCGCTGCAATGCACCCTGGAGAAAGCCTGAACGGTCTGGCTTTGCCCGGCCCCGGCGCGGGCTACAACAATGCATATCATGCCCCGCAAGTGCCGGGAGGTACTTGCCCCGGCCATGCCCTAGCGGATAGAAGCCTGCTTGCGTGCAGCAAACGGCTGGCGCGGGCACGTGTCCGCGTGTCGTCGGCGCGGTCCAAGCAGGTCGAAAAGGCACCAACCGCTTGAAATTCATCACTGCGATCGACCGGTACATCCTGCGGCTCGTGCTGATGCCGATGTTCGGCATTTTCCTGCTCGCGGCATCGCTGCTGATGCTCGACAAGATGCTGCGCCTGTTCGATTTCGTCGCGACCGAGGGTGGACCGATCGGGGTCGTGTTCAAGATGCTGGCGAACCTGATCCCGGAATATGCCAGCCTCGCCATCCCGCTTGGCCTGATGCTCGGCATCCTGCTCGCGTTCCGCAAGCTCGCGGTATCGAGCGAACTCGACGTGATGCGCGCGATCGGCCTGAGCTACACCCGGCTGCTGCGCGTGCCGTATCTCATCACCCTGTTTCTGGTTGCGGTCAATTTCACGATCGTCGGCTATCTCCAGCCGCTCGCCCGCTATTACTACGAGGAGCTCAACTACGAGCTCAAATCGGGCGCTCTTGGTGCCTCGATCAAGGTCGGCGAGTTCACTACTCTCAAGGACCGGATGGCGCTCCGGATCGAGGAGAGCCAGGACGAGGGCCGTCGCCTGATCGGCATCTTCGCGCGGGTTGCCGACAGCAAGGGCCAGGTGCTCTCGATTTCCGCACAGGAAGGCCGCTTCCTCGCGCTCCAGAACCGTCCCGACACGATTGTGCTGCGCCTTATCGAGGGGCAGATTGTCCAGGACATGCCGGGCCAGGAGCCGCGGGTGCTGTCGTTCTCGCGCCATGACTTGCCGATCGACTTGCCCGCGATCGAGCGTTTCCGCGAGCGTGGCGGCAAGAACCGCGAATATATCCTGCCGGAACTGCTGCGCATCGGCTGGAGCGATTCGAGCACAGCCGCAGAGCGCGCAGGCAGCCAGGCCTCCTTCAATTACCGGATGGTCGAAGTGATCATGATGCTGCTGCTGCCGCTGCTGGCGGTGGCGCTGGCGATCCCGCCCAAGCGCTCGACTTCCGCTCTGGGGCTGTTCGTCTCGATCGTGATGGTGGTCGCCTATCACAAGATCAATCAATATGGAGAGGACGTCGCCTCGCTCGGCCGCATCGATCCGGCGCTCGCCCTGTGGGGGCCTTTCGTGGTTTTCGCCGCGCTGATCTTCTGGATGTACTACCGCGTCGCCTATGTCCCGGGCGGGCAGGCGATCGGCTGGCTCGAGAAGTTCGCGAGCAGTGCGGGCAAACGCCTCAGATCGCTGCTGCAACGCCAGCGGGCCTTGCCGATGCTCACAGCGCAGCCAGCGGAATAGGCGGCCGGGATATGCAGATGGAATTCTTCCCCTCGCGCACTCTGACGCTGTACCTGGCACGGCTGTTCGTCACCCGTATCGTGGCGGTGCTGATCATGCTGGTCATGGTGCTGATGATCCTCGACCTGCTGGGCGAAAGCGGCGACATCCTGGGTCAACCCGGCAATGGCGAGGCGCAGCTGCTGCACTATATGTCTTTGCGGGTGCCACAGCTGATCGCCCGTTTCCTGCCCTATTCAGTGCTGCTGGCGACAATCATTACACTCGCCACACTCAACCAGAATTCGGAAGTCATCTCGATGAAGGCGGCGGGCCTTTCCGCACATCAGGTGCTTGCGCCGCTGATCCTGACCGCGCTGGTAGTCTCGCTGCTCAGCTTCGGGTTCAACGAGCGCATCGTCACGCGTGCGACCGCGACGCTCGAGGCGTGGAAAGCGGTCGACTATGGGCCAGTGCCGCGCGTCTCGGCAGTGCGTGACAATGTCTATCTCTCCGACGGACAGAACATCCTCACTGCCGCTGCCGTCGTCGAAGAGGCTGGCGTCATGGAGATGCAGCAGGTGACCTATTACCGCCGCAACAGCCGCGGCATGATCGTCGAGCAGGTGCGGGCACCGCGCGCAACCTTCGCCGCACCGGGATGGCGGCTGGACAATGCAGTGCGCTTCGATGTCGGAGCGACCACCGAGCAGAAGCTGGCCAGCATCACTGTCGCGCCTGGTATTGCACCGGGCCAGATCCGCATCAGCAAGGTCGACCCCGATGCACAGGACATCTTTACCCTGTCGCGCTCGATCCAGGCCTTGCGCGAAGCGGGACGACGTACCAGCGAGCTTGAAGCGGCATGGTGGCACAAGCTTTCCGGACCGCTCTCGGCCCTGCTGATGCCCTTGCTGGGCGCGGTCGCCGCTTTCGGTCTTGCTCGCTCGGGACAATTGCTGATCCGCGCGGTGATCGGCATGGCGCTCGGCTTTGCCTATTTCGTGATCGACAATGCGGCTCTGGCGATGGGCAATTTCGGCGGTTATCCGCCAATTGTCGCGGCCTGGGCGCCGTTCCTGCTGTTTGCGCTGGTCGGCGAGACCGTGCTGATCCGCACTGAGGAATAGGCCAAGAGCGCCCGACTGGCCATTGCGCCTGCCCTGAAACGGGCTAGGCTCCCCGCCGGGAGAGTCGCGATGGATAAACTGATCATCGAAGTCCGGATGAACGAGGTCGCTCGCAAGGAATTGCGTCCGCAGGTTCCCTATAGTCCCGACGAGATCGTCGCCGATGCGCTCGCATGTGCGCAGGAAGGCGCAGCCATCGTGCATTTTCACGCCCGCAATAGCGATGGCAGCGAATCGAACGAAACCAATGATTTCCGGCGAATCGTGGGCGGTATCCGCGCAAGCTCGGATGTGCTGATCCATCCTACGCTGGGTCGGTTCCGCGACGATGCCGGTCCTGACGAGCGGCTGGGCCATGTGCGAGCTCTGTGCGAGGAAGGGCTGGCCCCCGACATTGCCCCGCTCGACATGGGATCGAACAACGTCGATCTGTTCGATCCGGACCGCGCCGAATTTGTCGGCGACGGCTTCGTCTATGCCAACACCACCGCAAACCTGCGCTATATGGCGGCCCGGCTGCGCGAATGGCGCGTGCGGCCCCAGCATGCGATCTGGTCGATCCCCAACTTGCGGCTGGCAGGCGCTTTCCTTGCCGCTGGCCTCGCGCCAACGCCCGCTTTTTGCACCCTGTTCCTGGCTGGCCCGTCATTCCTTGGCGGGCACCCGGCCACGGAGGCGGGGCTGCGCGCATATATCGATAACCTGCCCGATGCGCCCGTCACCTGGAGCGCGATGTGCGTAGGGGCAGAGCTGTTCGCGCTGATGCCGCAGATCGTTGCGGCAGGCGGGCATATTTCGCTTGGGCTGGGCGATGATAGCTATGCCTCGCTTGGCCAGCCCAGCAATGCGCAGATCGTTCGCGAAGCGGTGCGCATCGCCCGGTCGCTGGGCAGAGACATTGCCAGCCCCGCCGAGACGCGCGAGATTTTTGCCCAGGACCTTCTGCCCGCCTGACTGACTAGCTGACCCAGAACCATGACCCATCGGAAGGGAGCATCATGACCACTGCCGAACTGACCCGCGAAGAGACCAGCACACAGACCCGACCGATCCTTGCCGTCTCCGCCGATTCGCACATCACCGAACCGCCCAACATGTATGTCGACTTCATCGACCCGGCCTTTCGCGACCGCGCGCCCTATGTCGGCGTCGATCCGGAAAAGAGCGGCGAGGCCTTCTATGTCGAGGGCTTCGCCCGACCGATAGCGCTGGGCCTGCTGGCAGCAGCGGGCAAGGACCCGCGAGACATCAAGGTGACCGACGAGAAATTTGCCGACCTGCACCTGTCGGGCTGGGATCCGAAATACCGGATCGCCGATCAGGACCGCGACGGGGTCCAGGCCGAATTCATCTATCCCACGGTCAACATGCTGATCTGCAATCACCCCGACGGGGCCTACAAACATGCCTGCTCATGGGCTTACAATCGCTGGCTCCAGACCTTCTGCGCCGAAGCGCCCGAGCGCATCTATGGTCTGGGTCAGCTAATCATGCTCTCGCCCGAGCAGGCAATCGCCGATCTGCGCGCGCTCACGGACATGGGCTATCGCGGCGTGATGATGCCCGGCGAGCCGGAAACGCCCGAGGATTACGATCAGCCGCTTTGGGATCCGTTCTTCGCTGCGGCCGAGGAAATGGGCATGCCGCTGAGCTTTCACGTGCTCACCGGCGGCATGACCAAGAGCTTCATCGAGGGCAATAACATCCTTGGCGGCAAGCGCGCCGCCAATCCCTCGCGCGAGGGCGGTCGCGGGCCGGGCGTGGCGCGCACCTTCGGGATTGTGCGCAATTGCCAGGATATCCTCTCGATGTTCATTTTCGGGCGAATCTTCGAGCGGCACCCCGATCTCAAGCTCGTCTGCGTCGAGGCGGATGCAGGCTGGGCGCCGCATTACATGTACCGGATGGACCACTATTACCGGCGGCACCGCCATTGGAACGGCTATGCCGACCTGCCCAAGCTACCCTCGGAGTACTTCAAGGAGAACATCTGGCTGACCTTCCAGGACGATTTCACAGCCTTCCAGTTTGCCGACTACATGAACCCGCGCCGGCTGATGTGGGCCAACGATTTCCCGCATTCGGATTCGACCTGGCCGTGGAGTCAGGATGTCATAGCCGAACATACCGCCGGCCTGTCGCGCCAGAACAAGGAATGGATCCTGCGCGACAATTGCGCCGAGCTTTATGGAATCGATGTGGTGAGGTGAGCAAACCTGCGGCCTCGTCACCTTGAACTCGTTTCAGGGTCCATGATGGATGCTGAAACAAGTTCAGCATGAC
>JBIPOX010000026.1:0-9071 GCA_044378785.1 Novosphingobium sp. | reverse complement strand
CAACCAAATCAAATCGCTCATGGCAGCACCTCCTGACGCCGCCATTGAATCAGCTACCCCGCAACTGCGCAAGCAATTTAATAGGTCCTGACCCTAGGTGATCAGGCCAATGTTAGCTTCCCAGACGCAAGGCAAAGGAGATTACCCGATGGCTTTCATGCTCAGCCTCTATGGCTCCAACCACAATTCCAAGCTTCTCACCAAGGGCGGCCAATGCAAGGGCGAGTTTCTTGACCGCCAGATCGGTGGCAAGCCAGTGGTTGCGATCACCCGTCGCAAGGACAGGTAACCAGACCCCAACGGGCCTGTTCGCATTGCAGCCCAAGAGGCTTGTGAGACATGGCCGTTTGTTATTTTGAGCCTTCGGCCAGTAGCGCGCGCGCATGTCGCCAAGACATGGAGACGGCGCTGTGGAGCAGTGTCGGTGCTTTGCTCGCCGATCAGCTGCCGGATGACCATGCCGCGCTTCCCGACAAGCCAGCATCGACATCGTTGCTTGATTTCGGTGCCTACTCCGACATCCGGATCGAGCACCCTGCCGATGGCAAGATGTCGCCAGGTGTTGTGGCGCAGGCTCAGGACTACCTGCTCGCTCGGATGACCGGTGCGTCTCGACCCACTGTCGTCGAGGCAACACCGGCCTTTCCGATCGCTATGCCAGCCATTTCCTGCCTGTCGCTCGATACCTATTCCTCCGCGCAGATCGAGACACTCAGGCGGTGGTGGGATATCGACCCTGGAAATGCCCTGTGCCTGATGGCCGTGTCGCCTGACCGGTTGCACGACACGCGCGCACAGATCGCGCTCGCCTTTGAGCGGATGAAAGACTGCGCACCCGAACTTTACGACGAAACGCTCGTCACGATACGCGACATAATCGTTGCCTTGCCCGGCGCGGCCACCGGACTTGAACTCGGTGGCGCCTCGTCCTTCGCCCTGTGGGGCGCGCTTGCCATCAATCCCGATACCCAGGATGACGATGGCTGGGTCCATTACTTCAAGACAATCGCCCATGAAGCAGGGCACAACCTGCTGTTCGCGCTTGCCCGCAGCGAGCCGCTGGTGCGCAACAATATCGATGACACATACAGTTCCCCGTTGCGATCCGATCCCCGCCCGATGGATGGCATCTTTCATGCCGGGTTTGTTTCGGCGCGGGAAAGCTATGCTCTCGACAAGCTCCTGACCTGGCATGAAAACACCGGAGGGCTCTGTGCCAGGGATGCCGAACTGGCCGAGGCATTCTTTGAAAACGCAGTGATAGCCTTCTGGCAATGCTCTGAGATTCTCAGGAAAGAGGCTGATCTTGCTGCGCTTGGGGAGGCAATCCTGGCCGATTGCGAGCGCTTCATGCGTGAAGAGTTTACGGTGTTGACGGGCTGAACCTAGTCCCCGCCCACGCGCTCGATGTCCGCACCGACGGCAGACAGCTTTTCCTCAAGCCGCTCGTAACCGCGATCGAGGTGATAGAGCCGGTGCACCTGGGTTTCGCCCTCGGCGGCGAGCGCGGCGATGACCAGGCTCATCGAGGCGCGCAGATCGGTCGCCATGACTTCCGCGCCTGACAGCTTGCCGACCCCGTGGACAATCGCGGTGCGGCCAGAGGTCTCGATATGCGCGCCCATCCGGTTGAGTTCGGGCCCATGCATGTAGCGGTTCTCGAAAATCGTCTCGTTGAGCACGCTGGTGCCCTCGGCCATGCACAGCAGCGCCATCAGCTGGGCCTGCATGTCGGTGGCGAAACCGGGATAGGGTGCGGTCGAAATGGTCACCGGGCGCAGCGCGCCATTGGCAGCGACATCGATGCCGCCACGCACTGGCTCGACATGGACGCCGGCATCGCGCAGCGCGCCGACGGTCGCTTCCATCTCCTCGATCCTGGCACCCGCCAGGTGTACCGAGCCGCCAGTGATCGCCGCCGCGCAGGCATAGGAGCCCGCCTCGATGCGGTCGGCCATGACCCGGTAAGTCGCGCCATGCAGGCGCGGCACCCCGTGGACGACAAGATCGCTGGTGCCGATCCCCTCGATCTGCGCGCCCATCGCGACCAGCAGGTTGCACAGGTCAACGATTTCGGGTTCGCGCGCGGCATTGTGGAAGGTCGATTTGCCACGCGCAGTCGCCGCCGCCATCAGCGCGTTTTCGGTGGCGCCGACCGAGACCACCGGAAAGGCGAAACGGCCGCCTGGCAAACCGCCATCGGGAGCGATCGCACGGACATAGCCGGCCGCCAGCTCGATCTGCGCGCCGATTGCCTCGAGCACCTTGAGATGCAGGTCGATCGGCCGGTTGCCGATCGCGCAGCCACCGGGCAGCGAGACCGTCGCCTCGCCCATCCGCGCCAGCATCGGTCCAAGCACGAGAATCGAGGCGCGCATCTTGCGCACCAGATCATAGGGCGCGATCGAACTGGTGATCCGCGTCGCCTCGAGCGTCATTACCCGGCCGAAATCCTCCGGGCGCGACCCGGCAATCGTTGTCGAGACGCCGAACTGGTTCATCAGGTGCTGGAAGCCGTCGATATCGGCCAGGCGCGGCAGGTTGCGCAGGGTCAGCGGCTCGTCGGTGAGCAAGGCACAAGGCAGCAGGGTGAGCGCTGCGTTTTTCGCGCCCGAGACGTGGATGGTGCCCGAAAGCGGCTGGCCGCCGCGTATGATGATCTTGTCCATGGCGGATCGTTTAGCGAGAATCGGCGGCGCGGCAAGAATCACGCGTTGCATTGCCGATACACCATGGTTGCAGTCCCCATGCGAAACCGCTTTAACCCGCTCGCGACTCGAACAGGGCACAAGCGGCAGGATGACGACGCAAGACTTGAAAAAGCCGGTTCGCAAGGCGGTGTTCCCGGTCGCGGGGCTTGGCACGCGGTTCCTGCCCGCCACCAAGGCGATCCCCAAGGAGCTGCTGCCGATCGTCGACCGGCCGCTGATCCAGTATGCTGTCGATGAAGCGCGCGAGGCGGGAATCGAGGAGCTGATCTTCGTGACCGGGCGCGGCAAAACCGCGATTGTCGAGCATTTCGACACTGCTTTCGAGCTTGAGGCGACAATGTTGGGCCGCGGCAAGGCGCTCGAAGCGCTCGAGCCGACCCGGATCAAGCCTGGCAATCTCGTCACCGTGCGCCAGCAGGTCCCGCTGGGCCTTGGCCATGCGATCTGGTGCGCCCGCGCGATTGTCGGCGACGAGCCGTTCGCGATTTTCCTGCCCGACGAGCTGATGATCGGAACGCCGGGCTGCATGAAGCAGATGGTCGATGCCTATGCCGAGGTCGGCGGCAACCTGATCTCGGTGCTCGAAGTTCCGCGCGAGGAAGTGTCGAGCTACGGCGTGATTTCTCCCGGTGCCCGGCGCGGCACCCTGACCGAAGTGACCGGGCTGGTCGAAAAGCCCAAGATCGAGGACGCGCCCTCCAACCTGATCATCTCGGGCCGCTACATCCTCCAGCCGCAGGTGATGCGCACGCTCGAGACGCAGGAAGCAGGTGCGGGCGGCGAGATCCAGCTCACCGACGCAATTGCCCGGATGATCGGCCAGCAGCCGTTTCACGCGGTGACCTTCGCCGGCCGGCGCTTCGATTGCGGCTCGAAAGTGGGTTTCGTCGAGGCGACGCTGGCGATTGCGCTCGAACGCGAGGATATGGGAGCGGAAGTGCGGGCCATGGCGCTCAGGCTGTTGGGCAAGGAGATAGAGGCGTGAGCGATCAGGCAAAGGCGATCGTCGAGCAATTCTGGCAGGCGCTCGCCGCGCGCGACTGGGACCGATTCAAGGCCTTTTTCTCGCCCGATGCCCACTACACCGATATTGGCGGCCCCGGCGTGGGTGCGACCGGCCCGGAAAACATCGTCAAGCGGCTCTATGCCCTCTCCATTCTCGAGGGCTATGAACATCTGCCCGGCACCAACATGATTGCCGAAGGCAATCTGGTGATGACCGAACACACCGAGCGCTGGGTGTTCGACGCAGATACCGTGGTTGATCATGGCTTCGTTTCGGTGACCGAATTGCGCAACGGCAAGATTGTCCGCTGGCACGACTATTCGAATCTGGCGAACATCATGGACAATGCGCCGAAATGGTGGGTCGAGAAGCTGCTGGCCGAAATGCCGAGCTTTTCCTAGTCGCTGGCCGGTGGCGCAAGCTGACCGGCAAGGGTCAGACCAACCCCTGGGCCAGCATTGCATCCGCCACTTTCCTGAATGCGGCGATATTAGCGCCCTTCACATAATCGACCGTACCATCGCCGGTCTGTCCAAAGCGCAGGCACCGCTCGTGGATGCCCTGCATGATCTCGCGCAGCATGAGTTCGAGCCGCTCGGCATCCCACGACTGACGTTGCGAATTCTGGCTCATTTCCAGTCCCGAGACCGCAACCCCTCCGGCATTTGCGGCCTTGCCTGGCGCAAACAGAACCCGCGCCGCGCGAAACCGCTCCACGGCCTCACGGGTTGAAGGCATGTTCGCGCCTTCGGCCACCGCTATGCAGCCATTGGCGATCAGCGCGAGGGCATCGCTCGCGCCGATCTCGTTCTGGGTGGCACATGGCAGCGCCACATCGCAGGCCACCCCCCATGGCCGTTGTCCGGCATGGAAAGTCGCACCGCCAAAAGCCTCGGCATAGTCCGCGATCCTGCCGCGCCGATGGGTCTTGTGGGCCTTCACCCACGCAATCTTCTCGAGGCTGAAGCCTTGCGGATCGTGGACGAAACCTTGCGAATCGGACAGCGTCACGACCTTTCCGCCCAGCTCGACGAACCTTTGCGCGGCGTGGGTGGCGACATTGCCCGATCCCGAGACCGTCGCGATCTTGCCCTCGATATCCTTGCCCCCATGGCGCAGCATCTCGCGCAGGAAATAAACCGCTCCGAAACCGGTAGCCTCCGGCCGCATCATCGAGCCGCCATATTCGATGCCCTTGCCGGTCATCGCGCCCACGAACTGCCCGGTGATCCGCTTGTACTGGCCGAACAGGAAACCGATCTCGCGTCCGCCGACCCCGATATCGCCCGCCGGCACATCGGTGTCGGGGCCGATATGGCGGTAGAGCTCGGTCATGAAGCTCTGGCAGAAGCGCATAATCTCGTTGACCGACTTTCCCTTGGGATCGAAGTTCGCGCCGCCCTTGGCACCGCCCATCGGCAAGCCGGTCAGCGCATTCTTGAAGGTCTGCTCGAATGCGAGGAACTTGAGCACGCTTTCATTCAACCCTGGATGAAAGCGCAGGCCACCCTTGTAGGGACCGATCGCATTGCTGTTCTGCACGCGCCATCCGCGCTGCAACCGAACCTGACCCTTATCATCGTGCCAGCACACCCGAAACGAGACGATCCGGTCCGGTTCCGCCAGCCGTTCGAGGATCCGCGCATGGTGATATTCCGGCTTGTCGGCGATATAACCGATGATGTCATGCGCAACCTCGCGCACTGCCTGGACGAACTCGGCCTGACCGGGATTGCGCTGCTCGACGCCGGACATGAAATCCGCAAGGTCAGGGTGATCGGCATCCGCCAAAGCGGCACTCCTGTCGTTCTGCCGGGATCATTGCTCCCGTGCCGGGTGAATCGGGAGCAATCCTGGGTCGGGGAGCCTGGCCGTGGTGCTGCTGGGGAGGATTGAACTCCCGACCTCACCCTTACCAAGGGTGCGCTCTACCACTGAGCTACAGCAGCGCTCCGGCAGGCGCGCGCTATTGTCGGCGCGCCCGGCAATGTCAAGCGCGACCTTGCGCGGAGCCGTCCTACAAGGCAAGCAGGAGCAATGCAAAAACCCGGGCAGGACAGCACGCGCGAACAGCGGCTCGCGGCCAAATTGCGCGAGAACCTGCGCCGCCGCAAGGCGCAGGCGCGCGGACGCACAGAGGCAGACCCGCCAAGCCTTCCCAAATCGCCGCCAAATGGCTAAAGCGCAGCGCTCCCGCAGCAAGGAGCCGCCGAACGTGCCTCGTCTCATCCTCGTCCGCCACGGCCAGAGCCAGTGGAACCTGGAAAACCGCTTCACCGGCTGGTGGGATGTCGACCTGACCGAGAAAGGCGAGGCAGAAGCGCGCGCCGCAGGGGTCTTGCTGGCGGACAAGGGCATGCTGCCCGACGTGGCTTTCACCTCGCTGCAGACGCGGGCAATTCGCACCCTGCACTTCGCGCTCCACGCAGCAGGACGGCTGTGGATTCCCGAAACCAAGGACTGGCGGCTCAACGAGCGCCACTATGGCGGGCTGACCGGGCTCGACAAGGCGCAGACCGCCGCCAGGCACGGTGACCAACAGGTCCACATCTGGCGGCGCAGTTTCGACATTCCGCCACCCGATCTTGAGCCGGGCTCCGAATTCGACCTGTCTCGCGATCCGCGCTACGCCGGGATTGCAGTGCCCCGCACTGAAAGCCTTAAGGACACGATCGCGCGCGTCCTGCCCTATTATGAGGCGGCAATCGCGCCGCAACTCAAGGCAGGGGCCTGCGTGATCGTCTCGGCCCACGGCAACAGCCTGCGCGCGCTGGTCAAGCACTTGTCGGGAATTTCCGACGAGGAAATCGCCAGCCTCGAAATCCCGACCGGCCAGCCGATTATCTACGAGCTCGACGACAGCCTGGCAGCACGCGAACGCTATTACCTTTCGGAGCGATAGGATGGCCATGGGAGAGGTTCCGGTTGCAATCGTCATGGGTAGCCAGTCCGACTGGACGACGATGAAATGCGCTGCCGATGCGCTCGATGCGCTGGGTGTGAGCTACGATGCGCGGATCGTCTCTGCCCACCGCACGCCGCAACGGCTGGTCGAATTTGCCACCGGGGCGGCCGACCAAGGCTTCAAGGTAATCATTGCCGGGGCGGGCGGCGCAGCGCACTTGCCGGGGATGGTCGCAAGCATGACCCACCTGCCAGTGCTCGGCGTGCCGGTGCAGTCAAAGGCGCTGTCGGGGCAGGACAGCCTGCTCTCGATCGTGCAGATGCCCGCCGGGATTCCGGTCGGCACCCTGGCCATCGGCGAGGCTGGCGCAACCAATGCCGGGCTGCTCGCAGCTGCGATCCTCGCGACCGGGGATGCGGCGCTGGCCGAGCGGCTCAAGGATCACCGGGCGCGGCAGACCGCGAGCGTGGCCGAGAAGCCGGAATAGGGAAAAGATCCCAAGATGATCCCTCCCGGCGAAACCATCGGCATCCTCGGCGGCGGCCAGCTTGGCCGGATGCTCGCCATGGCCGCCGCGCAACTGGGCTACCGCTGCCACATTTTCGCGCCCGAGGCCGACAGCGTCGCTGCCGAAGTCAGTGCCCAGTTCACCTGCGCCGACTGGCATGATCGCGAGGCGATGGCTCACTTTGCTGCCGATTGCGCGGTCGTCACTTACGAGTTCGAAAACGTGCCGGTCGGCCCTGTCGGCAAGATCGCCCCGGTGCCGGTGCTGCCGCACCCGCGCGCGCTCGAAACCGCGCAGGACCGGCTCGCCGAAAAGCGGTTTGTCGCAGCGCTCGGCGGCACTCCAGCACCCTACGCCCTGGTCGATAGCGACGCCGACCTCACCGCCGCGATCGCCCGGATAGGCGCGCCTGGCATTCTCAAGACCCGGCACGATGGCTACGACGGCAAGGGCCAGTGGCGCATTTCCGGGGAAACCGAAATTGCCCACCTCGATCTTCCGACCCGTCCGCTGGTCTACGAAGCCTTCATCGATTTCTTGGCCGAGTTCTCGGTGATCCTGTGCCGTGGGCAGGATGGCGACATCCGCTATTGGGACAGCGCGGAGAATGTCCATCTCGACGGCATTCTTGCCACCTCGAGCGTGCCTGCGCCGCCGGTCGTGCTCGAACAGGTCGAGGCGGCCCGCAGGCTGGCTGCAAAGGTGGCGGATGCGCTCGACTATGTCGGCGTGCTTGCCTGCGAATTCTTCGCCACGGCCCAAGGCCCGGTGTTCAACGAAATGGCCCCGCGCGTCCACAATTCGGGCCACTGGTCAATCGAGGGCGCGCTCACCAGTCAGTTCGAAAACCATATCCGGGCGATTTGCGGGCTGCCGCTGGGCGATACCGCGCTGTGCGCGAGCAAGGTCGAAATGCGCAACCTGATCGGCGGCACCAACGAATTCGGCTGGGGCGCGCATGATTGGCCCGCGATCCTCGCCGATCCGGCCAACCACCTGCATCTTTACGGCAAGGCCGCGGCAAGGCCGGGCCGCAAGATGGGCCATGTCACCCGGCTGGGGCTGGGCTAGCCGAGGCCGTGACCCGCGAGATCGTCCTCATCCTGGCCCGCGCCGCCAATGGCGTGATCGGCGCGCAGGGCAAGCTGCCCTGGCATATCCCGACCGACCTCAAGCATTTCAAGGCGCTGACCCTTGGTAAGCCGATGATCATGGGCCGCAAGACTTTCGAGAGCTTGCCTGGCCTGCTGCCCGGACGCCGCCACATCGTGCTCACCCGCGACCCGCTCTGGCAAGCCGAAGGGGCGCAAGTGGCGCGCGATGTCGGGCATGCCCTGGCCTTGGCGGGCGAGGGCGAGGTCGCAGTGATCGGCGGCGCGGAAATCTATGCGCTGTTCCTGCCGCTGGCGACCCGCATCGAGCTGACCGAGGTCCATGCCCAGTTTGCAGGGGACGCGGTGATGCCTGCGTTCGGCAAACATTGGCGCGAGGTAGCGCGCGAAGAACACACCGCTGACAACTCGCGGCCTGCATTCGCTTTTGTCACGCTGCGCCGCACCCTATAGGCCTGTTCCGAGATGATTCGTATCGACCACCGCCAGCCGTTCCCGGCCGAGATGCAAGGCGCGATTCTCGCGCTGGGCAATTTCGACGGCTTTCACCTCGGCCATCAGGCCGTGGTGGGAGAGGCAGTGCGCTGGGCGCAATCGGAAGGGCGACCGGCGATTGTCGCTACGTTCGATCCGCATCCGGTGCGCCATTTCCGGCCCGATACCCTGCCGTTCCGCCTGACTACGCTCGATCAGCGGCAGGAGCTTTTCGGCAAGGCCGGAGCCGACGCCATGCTGGTGTTCCATTTCGACGATTCGGTCGCGGGGATGATGGCGCAGCGCTGGGTCGAGGAATGGCTGCACGAAAAGTTCGGCGTCGCAGGCCTCGTCA
>JBIPOX010000016.1:0-10380 GCA_044378785.1 Novosphingobium sp. | reverse complement strand
ATTCTTCCGGCAAGAAAATGTCGAAGAGCCTGGGCAACACCGTCGATCCGATCAAGGTGATGGAGCAATACGGCGCCGACATCATCCGGCTGTGGGCACTGTCGGTCGACTACACCGAGGATCATCGCATCGGCGAGGAAATCCTCAAGGGCGTCGCCGACCAGTACCGCAAGATCCGCAACACCTTCCGCTATCTGCTGGGCGCGCTTGAGGGCTTCGACGAGGGCGAGCGGGTGGCGGTCGAGGACATGCCCGAGCTGGAGCGCTATGTCCTGGCGCTGCTCGCCCGACTCGATGCGCGGTTGCGGCAGGCCGCGCTGGACTACGATTTCAACGCCTGGACTCGCGAGATCGCCGATTTCTGCAACGAGGACCTGTCGGCGTTCTTCTTCGATATCCGCAAGGATTGCCTCTATTGCGACGCGCCGTCTGATCCCAAGCGCCGCGCTTATCGCACGGTGCTCGACACGCTGTTCCATGCGCTGGTGCGCTATGCCGCGCCGGTGCTTGTGTTCACGGCGGAGGAAGTGTGGGGTACGCGGTTCCCCGAGGCGGGGTCCGTGCACCTGCTGGAGTGGCCGGAACTCTCGGCGGGCGACGACGTGGCATTGATCGATAAGTGGATCGCGATCCGCAGCACGCGCGACCTCGTCAACGAAAAGATCGAACCGCTTCGCCGCGACAAGATCATCAAGTCGAGCCTTGAAGCAGAAGTCACGCTCCCGCTCGATTGCGGTGACGTCGATTTCACCGAGATCGCGATTGTCGCATCGGTCAGCAAAGGTGACTGGTCCGTCACCCGCACCTCCCATCACAAATGCGGGCGTTGCTGGCGGCATCTGCCCGAAGTGAGCGAGGACGGCGCGCTGTGTTCACGCTGCGATCATGTCGTCGCCGCAATGGACACCCCGGTATGAGCCGCATCGCCCGCTATCGCCTGATCGGCCTGGTCCTTGCCGCCGCGATCTTCGTCGTCGACCAGATCATCAAGCGCTCGATCATTCGCGATTTCGGCCTCGATCAGGTCGGCGAGAGCATCCAGATCCTGCCCTTCTTCGACCTCACCCGGGTCAACAATTACGGCGTCTCGCTCGGCCTGTTTTCCGCCACGTCGATGGAAGCGCGCTGGATGCTGGTCGCGCTAACCGGCGCAATCGCGCTGTTCGTGCTGGTCTGGATGCTGCGCGAAAAGGCCTTTGGCGACATTATCGCACTGTCGATGATCCTTGGCGGTGCGCTCGGCAACATCCGCGACCGAGCGACGCGCGGCTTCGTGATCGACTATGCCGACCTGCATATCGGCGATTTCCGCCCTTTCATGATTTTCAACGTGGCCGACGCCGCGATCACCATCGGCGTCGTCATTATCCTTGCCCGCACGCTGCTTTCGCGCGAAAAGCCGCAAGCACCCGCGGACACCCCCGCTTCGGAGTCCTGAACCAATGCGCACACCATTCTCGCACCGGGCCCGCGCCCTGATCCTGGTGACCGGCAGCGCCCTGCTGCTTTCGGCCTGCGGCGGCGGCGGCCTGCTCAACCGCGAACGACCTGACGAGTTCGCTGTCCAGCGCCAGACGCCCTTGGTGGTGCCGCCCGATTTCGCGCTGACCCCGCCGCGCGAGGGCGAACCGCGCCCGGCAGAACGCGCCTTGCAGGAAGAGACGCTCGAAGCGCTGTTTGGCGGACCTTCGGCACGCAGCGCGGTCGAGACCGATTCGGTGAGCCGCGCCGGACAGGCGGCTCCGGGGATCCGTTCCTCGGTTGGCGATCCGGGCACGCACACCGTCGCCAAGGGCCGCTTCACCCGCGACATCCTCATGGCCCCGGAAGCCGATGGCGAGGCCGCCCGCACTGCGGCGGGAAGCTGACCGGCCTGGTCTCGGGACTCAGTCTGAAGGAGCGGTTTCCGGCTCGCTGGCGACCGCAAGCGGTGCGACCAGCAACTTGTCGATCCGCAGACCGTCCATGTCGACAACCTCGAAGCGCCATCCCTGATCGTCGAACAGCAGGCCCTCGTGGGGAACCTGCTTGAGGACCGCCAGAACATAGCCGGCCGCTGTCGCGAACTCGCGCGATTCGGGCAGGGTCATGCCAAGCCGAGCGGCCATCGCGTCGGCGGGCATTGCCCCTGCGACCAGCAGCGATCCGTCGGCGCGTTCGACCACCATCGGTGCATCGCCCTCGTCCTGATCGCTGACGAAGTTTCCGGCAATAGCGGTCAGCAGGTCGGTCGGGGTGACGATGCCATCGAGATGGCCATATTCGTCGTGGACCAGGGCCATTGCCACTTCGGCCTGTTGCAGGACGCGCAGGGCGTCGAGCGCATCGACCTGATCGGGAATGACCTCGGCCCTGCGCATCAGTTCGGCAAGCGAGACCGGTTCGCCCGCGACCATCCGCGAGAGGATTTCGCGCACCTTGACCACGCCGATCACATCGTCGGGCGAGCCTTGCACCACCGGGAGCAGCGAATGCGGCGAAGCAGCGATAGCCGCGCGGATTTCCGCCTCGCTTGCGGCTATGTCGACGCAGTCGATCTCCCTGCGCGGGGTCATCAGCTCGCGCACGGGCCGTTCGGCGAGTTTCATCACTTCGGCCATCATCGCCCGCTCGTTTTCCTCGATCACGCCCGAATGGGTAGCTTCGGCAAAGATCAGGTGCAGTTCCTCGGCGGTCAGTCGCTCACCGCCCGTCCGGCTGACACGCAGCAGCCGCAGGACCAGCGCGGAGGTGCGGTCAAGCAGCCAGACGAAAGGTGCCACGATGCGCGCCAGCAACGCCATCGGCCGGGCCATGATCAGCGCGATCGGTTCGGCCGCGCGCAGCGCAATCTGCTTGGGCACGAGTTCGCCAATCACCAGGCTGAGATAGGTCACGACCATGATGACGAGGACAAAGCCGGTTTCCGGAGCGAAGCGCTGTGGCAGGCCAAGCGCCACCAGCCGTTCCCCCACCGGTCCGCCGAGGCTTGCGCCCGAATAGGCACCCGCGAGGATGCCGATCAGGGTAATGCCGATCTGCACGGTGGAAAGGAACTTGCCAGGATTTGCGGCCAGATCGAGCGCGATCCGCGCCGAGCCTCTGTCCTTGCCCGACGCCATCTTGAGCCGTGCCGACCGAGCCGACACGATCGCCATCTCGGACATGGCGAAAAGCCCGTTCAGCAGGATCAGGAACAGGATGATGACCAGGTCGGTCCACGGGAACGGCGTCACAATAATGCAGGGCTAGCAGAAATTGTCGCAAAGGCGAAGCACGACCTGTGGACCCGGATAACTGTACAAGCGTTGACACTTCGCCAAGCCAGCGCGCATTCATCTTGGCAAGCGCAGACATCGTGAATTAACCATCCGCAAGAGAAGGTCCACTCCATGAAACAGTCACGCATCGTCGTCTCGAGCCTCGCCGCCCTTTCGCTGATCACTGTCTCGGGCTGCGTCACCGATCCCAACACCGGTTCTTGGCACCGGCGGTGGCGCGATCCTGGGTGCCGTGCTTGGCGGTCTGATCGGCGGCGGCACGGGAAGGATCATCGGCGCGGGCATCGGCGGCGTGGCAGGCGGCGTTGTTGGCTACAAGATGGACCAGCAGATCAAGGAATTGAAGGAGCAGACTGCCGGCTCGGGCGTCGATGTGACCGAGACCGACAATGGCCAGGCGATCCTGGTCAATCTGCCCGACGGGGTGACTTTCGATGTCGGTTCGGCGACGCTCAAGCCGCAGTTCCGCGCCACGCTCGACCAGATTGCGCAGAGCCTTCAAACCTATCCCGACAGCCTGATCGACGTCTATGGCCACACCGATTCGACCGGCTCGGACCTGTACAACCAGGGCCTGTCCGAGCGCCGGGCGAAGACGGTCGCCGACTATCTGGCAATGCGCGGGGTTTCCGCCACGCGGGTGCGCAGCCAGGGCTATGGCGAGACCATGCCGGTTGCCACCAACGACACGCCCGAGGGCCGCACCCTCAACCGCCGGGTCGAGATCAAGATCGTGCCAATCACCCGCGAACAGGTCGAGGCGGCGCGCAGTCAGGGCTGACTGCCTGTTACTCCGATGGTTTGACCAGCACCTCGGCCCGTTCGGCGAGGCGCGCGACCGCTGCGGCATGGATGCCCGGGGCACTGGTCAGGACGCCGAAAGCCTTGGGATCGCGCTTGTTGTAATTGAGCGGATTGCCGAAAGCGTCAGTCACCGCCGCGCCCGCCTCGCGCGCGATCAGCGCGGCGGCTGCGATGTCCCATTCGTATCCCCAGCGCAGGGTGGCAACGAGATCGGCCTGATCGGCAGCGACCATCGCCATGCGCAGTGCGATCGAATTTGGCTGTGGCACCGCTTCGAGGTCGGCATCGTGTTGGGAAAGCTGCCAGGCCGGGACCCGGGCACCGGGCAATTGGCCGCGCTTGCTGGCGACCAGCCTCTGGCCATTGCGCCAGCTGCCTTTGCCGGCCTCGCCATGCCAGAACTCGCCGCCCTGCTCACGGCTGCGGGCCGGGGCGTGGAGAAAGCCGAACAAGGGGCGCGAGGCGTTGACCAGCGCCACCGACACGGCCCAGCCATCGCGGCCACGGATGAAATCGCGGGTGCCGTCGATCGGATCGACCAGCCAGACCAGGTCGCCGTCCAGCCGGTGCGGGGCATCGAGCGTTTCCTCCGACAGCCAGCCGGCGGCAGGCAACAGCGCGCGCAGCTCGTGCTTGAGAAACTCGTCGACGGCCAGATCGATCGCCGAGACCGGATTGTCGGGCGACTTGTCCCAGACCTCGAGCGCGTGACCATCGCCCGGCCAACCGGCCAGCGCGATCGCGCCTGCGTCGCGGACAATCGCTTCGAGGCGGTCGCGGTCAATCACGCGGGGTTGTTCTCCATGCCGGTCCGGACGCGCGCCGCTTGCAGTCCCGGTGCACAGCCCGTGCAATGGCCACGCACAGGGCCTTTTCAAGCGCCGACCGATATGCTTATGCGGCAACGCATAAAGGGGGCCTGCGCGCCCCGGCCCTGACACCCATGATTCAGCAGAAAGCGATTTGCAATGAATATTCACGAGTACCAGGCCAAGGAACTGCTGGCAAAGTTCGGGATCGCGATCCCCGCCGGGATCCCCGCGCTCACGGTCGAGGAAGCCGTCGCCGCCGCCAGGCAGCTTCCCGGGCCGCTCTACGTGGTCAAATCGCAAATCCACGCTGGCGGTCGCGGCAAGGGCAAGTTCAAGGAACTTGGCCCCGACGCCAAGGGCGGCGTGCGGCTTTCCAGGTCGATCGAGGAAGTCGAGGCCAATTCCCGCGACATGCTCGGCAATACCCTGGTCACGATCCAGACTGGCGACGCCGGCAAGCAGGTCAACCGGCTCTACATTACCGACGGTGTCGACATCGGCAAGGAATACTACCTTTCGATCCTGGTTGACCGCAATACCAGCCGCATTGCTATGATCGCCTCGACCGAGGGCGGGATGAGCATCGAGGATGTTGCCCACGAAACCCCGGAAAAGATCGTCACTATCACCATCGACCCGGCGCAGGGCTTCCAGCCGCACCACGGCCGCGCTGTCGCCTTCGGGCTCAAGCTGACCGGCGATCTCAACAAGCAGGCGCAGAAGCTCGCCAAGCAGCTCTACGATGCTTTCGTCGCGCTCGACTGCGCGATGATCGAGATCAACCCGCTGGCCGAATGCGGGGACAAGCTGATGGTGCTCGACGCCAAGATGAGCTTCGATTCGAACGCACTCTATCGCCATCCCGATGTCGAGGCGCTGCGCGACGAGACCGAGGAAGATCCCGCCGAGGTCGAGGCCAGCAAGCACGACCTTGCCTATATCAAGCTCGACGGCAACATCGGCTGCATGGTCAATGGCGCGGGCCTGGCCATGGCGACGATGGACATCATCAAGCTCAATGGCGCTTTCCCGGCCAATTTCCTCGATGTCGGCGGCGGCGCTTCGAAGGAGAAGGTGACCGAGGCTTTCAAGATCATCCTGTCCGATCCGGCCGTGAAAGGCATCCTCGTCAACATCTTCGGCGGCATCATGAAATGCGACATCATCGCCGACGGCATTGTCGCGGCGGCCAAGGAGGTGAACCTGTCGGTGCCGCTGGTGGTCCGGCTCGAAGGCACCAACGTCGAACAGGGCAAGGCGATTCTGGCCAATTCCGGCCTCGCCATCGTCCCGGCCGACGATCTGGGCGATGCGGCCCGCAAGATCGTGGCCGAAGTCAAGCAGGCAGCCTGACCGGCGCGGCGAGTTCTGCACTTTCGCAGGGGTTGACGCGCCGCTCGCTCGGCGCAATGGCACTTTGCGCGAAGGCCCAATATTGGCAGAATGAGCGAAACCGCGCCATGTGCCGCGCGGTCACGTAGATAAAGAGAAGGGTTGATCGATGAAAATCCTCGTCCCCGTCAAGCGGGTGATCGATTACAACGTCAAGCCGCGCGTCAAGAGCGACGGCACCGGCGTTGACCTCGCCAATGTCAAGATGAGCATGAACCCCTTCGACGAAATCGCCGTCGAAGAAGCCATCCGCATCAAGGAAGCGGGCAAGGCCGAAGAAATCATCGCTGTCTCCATCGGCCCGGCCAAGGCACAGGAAACGCTGCGCACCGCGCTCGCCATGGGCGCTGACCGCGCGATTCTGGTCGAGACCGACGACGAGGTCGAACCGCTCGCTGTCGCCAAGCTGCTGAAAGCCATCGCCGATGCCGAAGGCCCGGGGCTGGTCATTCTCGGCAAGCAGGCAATCGACGATGACAGCAATCAGACGGGCCAGATGCTCGCAGCGCTGATGGGCCGTCCGCAAGGCACTTTTGCCGCCGAGATTTCGCTCGAAGGTGGATCGGTCACGGTCAAGCGCGAGGTCGATGGCGGCATGGAGACAGTCAAGCTGCCGCTGCCGGCAGTGATCACCGCCGACCTTCGCCTCAACGAGCCGCGCTATGCCTCGCTGCCCAACATCATGAAGGCCAAGAAGAAGGAGCTCGATGTCAAGACGCCGGGCGACTACGGGGTCGACATTGCGCCGCGTCTCAAGACGCTCAAGGTCGCCGAGCCGCCCGTGCGGCAAGCAGGCGTCAAGATCGCCGACGTCGATGCGCTGGTCGCCAAGATCAAGGACATGGGCATCGCCTGAACATTTAACCCACAACCGTTCGTGCTGAGCTTGTCGAAGCACCGTCCTTCATTCGGACGTTCGGATGGCAGAAAGTGCGGCCCTTCGACAAGCTCAGGGCAAACGGACTTTGAGGTATCAGTATCATGAACACACTCGTTTGGGTCGAACACGACAACGCCTCGGTCAAGGACGCCACACTTGCCGTAGTTACGGCAGCGGGCAAGCTCGGTGAAGTCACCGCGCTGGTAGCCGGATCGGGCTGCGACGGCGCCGCACAGGCAGCCGCGAAGATCGCCGGGGTTGCCAAGGTGCTCAAGGCCGACGACGCGGCCTATGCCAATGCGCTGGCCGAGAACGTCACGCCGCTGATCGTCTCGCTGATGAGCGGCTACGATGCCTTCGTCGCACCTGCCACCACGACCGGCAAGAACGTCGCGCCGCGCGTCGCTGCCTCGCTCGACGTGATGCAGATTTCCGACATTCTTTCGGTCGAGGGAGGCAAGACCTTCACTCGCCCGATCTATGCCGGCAATGCCATCGCCACGGTCGAATCGAGCGATGCCAAGCTGGTGATCACCGTGCGCGGCACTGCCTTCGAAAAGGCTGCGCCCGAGGGTGGCTCGGCTGCGGTTGAGGCAATAGGCGGACCCGGCGATTCGGGCCTGTCGAGCTTCGTTGGCTCGGAGCTGGCCAAGAGCGAGCGCCCCGAACTGACCAGTGCCAAGGTCATCGTTTCGGGCGGCCGCGCGCTCAAGGATGCCGAGACTTTCCAGGAAGTGATTTTCCCGCTGGCCGACAAGCTCAATGCCGGTGTCGGCGCATCGCGCGCTGCAGTCGACGCGGGCTATGTGCCCAACGACTATCAGGTCGGCCAGACCGGCAAGATCGTCGCGCCGGAAGTCTATGTCGCGGTCGGCATTTCAGGCGCGATCCAGCACCTTGCCGGCATGAAGGATTCCAAGACCATCATCGCCATCAACAAGGACGAGGAAGCGCCGATCTTCCAGGTGGCGGACCTAGGTCTGGTTGCCGACCTGTTCAAGGCCGTGCCGGAGCTTACCGGCAAGCTTTGATAAGTTCGATAAATGAGCCGCGCCATCCAACTTCTTGTGCAACTGATCGCCCTAGCAATCTTGGTTTGCGCACTCTATTTTGGTTATCTCCTGATTGATTCCAATAATCAAACGCGGCTCGCAGTACTCACCGCTGTCGTGTCGGTGAGCGGTCTGATTTACACGCAGAACCTGACATCAAAGCGCGAGATTGCGTCTCGGCAATTTGCAAAAAAGGCCGAGGCATACGAAGAAATCATGGGAACAATTGCTGAGCTGATTAATTCGAACCGAAAAGGTGAAGAGGTTGACGAAGCTGACCTTATCGAAAAGTTGGCAACAATTATTCCAAAATTGATGGTTTGGGCCGGACCGGACGTCCTTGTAGCCTGGAAGCAGATGACGACACCAACGGACGATCCGCTTGGCGGATTGAAGGCCGGCACTGCATTAATTTCGGCTTTGCGCAAAGAACTTGGGCACGAGAACGATGCTCAACTTGGCCAGTTCGGCGCTTTCTCTGCAATGCTTAAGTACGATGGCGAGGGCAACATACTCTAACCAAGTCCCCTCACAACCACCCATCGACCGCGTGGATCGCGACGCCCACCAGCCCGCCCACCAAAGTCCCGTTGATCCGGATGAATTGCAGGTCGCGGCCGACCGCGCCCTCGACGCGTTCGGTTACGGTGGTCGCGTCCCAGCGCTTGACCGTTTCGGAGACCAGCCGGACGATCTCCCCGCCATAGCGCGCCGCGACGCCCACCAGGGTGCGCCGGGCAAACCGGTTGATCTGCGCCTGCAGCGCCGCGTCGTCGCGCAAGGCCGTGCCCAGGTCGCCCAGGGCCGAGCCAAGCTGGCCCGCCAGCGCCGCATCGGGATCGCGCGCCGAAGCTATCAGGTCGCGCCGCAAACGCTCCCACACGCCCTGCCACCAGTCACTGACCGCCGGGTTCTCAAGCAGCTCGAGCTTCATCCGCTCGACCCGCTTGCGCATTTTCGGATCGGCGACAAGATCGCGCGCGAGGTCTTCCAGCCCCGCCTCAACCTTCAGCCGCACCGGATGCTCGGGCGAGACCAGCATGTCGGCCAGGAGTTTGTAGATGCCGTCGAGCACCTTGTTGGCGATCCGCTCATCGATGCCGGTGAGCCGCAGGATCGTGCCCGACTGGTCGCGGATCATGCCCCGGATCATGTCCTCGTTGGCTTCGAGCACTTCGCCCAGCTTGCGCAGCGCGCCCTCGATCAGCGGCAGGTGCTTGCGATCGGCAATCGCCGCGTCAATCATCCGGCCGAGCAGCGGCGCTACCTCGATCCGGGCAAGCTGTTGCCACAGCCCGGCGCGGACCTGATGGCCCAGCCGTTCGGGATCGAGCGCCTCGAGCATGTCGGCAAGCAGGCTAGCCGCGCCTTCGCGCAGCCGCACCCCGCCCTGTGCACTGGGTGACAGGAGATAGGCGCTTGCCGCTGCCGCGAAATTGAATTGGCCGATGCGACGCGCCACGACCTGGGGGGTAAGGAAATTCTCGCGCAGGAACGCAGCCATGGTCTCGGCGATGCGGTCCTTGTTGACCGGGATGATCGCGGTGTGCGGGATCGGCAGGCCAAGCGGATGGCGGAACAGGGCAGTCACCGCAAACCAGTCCGCCAGGCCGCCGACCATCGCCGCTTCGGCAAAGGCGATGGCATAGCCCCAGGCCGGGTGCGGGCCTTGCAACTGGCGCAGGATCACGAAGGCCACCGCCATGGCCAGCAACAGGCCAGTGGCGGTGCGGCGCATCCGGCGTGCCGGATCGGAATGCGAAGGCGCGAGACTGGGCGAAGCTGACATCGCGCTCGCCCGTCCGCTATTCGGCCGGGAACTCGCCGTGATCTCCTTTGCGGCGATTGCGCTCTTCGGCATCGGCATGCTCGGGCTCGTAGGTGAGCAAGCCCCGACGCAACAGCGGCCCGACGCGGCGCTCGAATCCGTCGGCCAGGCTAAACGCGGCAGGCACGATGAGCAGGGTCAGCACGGTTGACAGGATCAGGCCACCGATCACCATGGTGCCCATCGGCGCGCGCCACGCACCGTCGCCGTTGAGCGAGAGCGCGGTCGGCAGCATGCCTGCGGTCATCGCCACGGTGGTCATGACGATCGGCTGGGCACGCTTGCGCCCGGCGTCGAGAACCGCCTCGACCTTTGGTACGCCTCGTTTCATTTCCTCGATCGCGAAATCGAT
>JBIPOX010000059.1:0-6695 GCA_044378785.1 Novosphingobium sp. | reverse complement strand
TCCAGGTTATCGCAGTGACGCCAACGTTCGCAGCATTCATGGCTAACTCGACTGCCACTTACGGAACGATCCCGCTGCCGGTTACCACCAAGCCGCTGTTCTATTATGAGGATTATGCTGACCCGATTCCGCAGCGAATCGTCCAGAAAGGCGTGCACCTGACGCTTGAGCAGGAACTCAATGATAGCCTGACGCTCAAGGCGATCGGCGGCCTGCGGGCCTACCGCCGCGACGACACCAACAACTACGGCACGACCCTGACCGGCCTTGTCGGCGGCACGCCGCGGACATGGCCTGGCTGGTACGGTTTCACCAAACGCTTTCAGACGCAGAACCAGCGCACCCTCGAAGTGCAGTTGCTTGGCGAATGGGACACGCTGAATTTCGTGGTCGGCGGATTCTATTTCGACGAAGACGCGCGCGACTTCGGCACGACCCGCCTGCCGTTCGCAACCAGCGCCACGACCGCTATCGATTCAATCACCCTCCGTGACTATTCGGTGGCGAGCGAATCG
This sequence comes from Novosphingobium sp., assembly GCA_044378785.1. Classification (GTDB taxonomy): domain Bacteria; phylum Pseudomonadota; class Alphaproteobacteria; order Sphingomonadales; family Sphingomonadaceae; genus Novosphingobium. Next base: position 6,180 of record JBIPOX010000059.1, on the reverse strand, counting down.
AAGGCCGCCTTCCTGCAAGTCGACTGGCGTCCGCCGATCCTCGACAACAAGCTCGAGCTGACCGCCGGTGTTCGATACACGGACGACTCGCGTGATTTTAACCAGATCACCTCGGTCGTTCGCCGCTTGCTGCTCAGTGAGGACAATGTCTCCTATGTGTTGAGCGCCAACTACGAATTCACCGACGACCTGATGGCCTATGTCAGGTATTCAACCGGTTATCGCGCCGGCGGCTTCAACGCCCGCACCACTACTGCGGGGGTCAATCCCGCTTACGATCCGGAAAAGATCAAGTCGCTGGAAGGGGGCTTCAAGCTACAGGCGCTCGACAACCGTTTGCGGCTGAACGTCTCGGCGTTTTACAACAAGTACTTCGATCTGCAGGTCGCGCAGTTCGCGCCTCCGGGCGGAGCGGTCGGTGGTGGCGGCAACGTCAACGTCAACGCCAATGCCAAGTACAAGGGCTTCGAGATCGAGGCGACGGTGATACCGGTCGACGGGCTGACGATCACTGGCTCCTACGGCTACGTCGATCCCGAATACACCGCATTTCCGCGTCCGCTGGCTGCGGGCGCGACACCAACCGCAGGTTGTGTTGCGACCACGCCTGGGCTTCAGGATTGCGCCGCGATCCAGCTGTTCCAGAACTTGCCCAAGACCAAGTGGGATGCCTCGGTGGCCTACGAGTTCCCGCCGCAGGATTTCGGTACGGTTGCTTTTGACATCAACTATTCGTGGACGGGCAAGACACCGGGTGTGTTCACCCGCGTTGGCACGCCGTTCCCGGATGTGCTCGACAACCGCTCCTACGGCCTGCTGGGTGCGCGCTTCGCGATCAAGGAAATTCCGATCAACGGCGACGTGCTCGGAACGGTCGCGCTGTTTGGCCGCAATCTCACTGACCGCCGCTATTCGACGGCGTCCATCGACTTCGGCTATGCCGCGACCCAGAACTTCCCTGAGCGGCGGACCATGGGCGTCGAGGCGAAGATCGAATTCTGATCTGAGCCCAGGGTGAGTTCAGAAGCGGCGGTCGGATCTGATCCGGCCGCCGTTCTGATTCCGGCTTGCGCCTTGGCCGCCTCTGCCGGTAAATGGCGTCCATGGCTCTATCCGTGCGCGTCCCTGTTGCCTTGGGCTATGTCCTCCCCGCCGCTTTGCTGGTCTGCGCCGCGATGCCTGCCCAGGCCGACGTGCTCGAAATTGGCGATGCGGGAGCGATGTGGCTCTCTGGCGGTCCGCCGAACGTTCCCGAAATGCCGCGCGCTGAGGCCCCTCTCGCTTCGTCAGCTCAATCGCCGGGCCTGGCTCCGCAGGCGGTAACCGTTCCGGTCGCGAGTGCAGGCCCGGCTGCGTGGTCGCCCCGCATTGCCCAGCTTGCCACCAAATACGATCTCAGCCCGGCCTTGATCGAGGCACTGGTCTGGCAGGAGAGCCGCTGGCGGTCTGATGCGGTCTCGCCGGTCGGCGCGCGTGGGCTTGCCCAGCTGATGCCCGACACCGCGCGCGAGCTGGGGGTGAACCCGGACGATCCCCACGCCAATCTTGAGGGCGGGGCGCGCTATCTGCGCCAGCAGCTCGACACCTTCGGTGGCAATCTGGAAAAGGCGCTCGCGGCCTACAATGCCGGCCCGGGCCGGGTGAAGGCTTCAGGCGGCGTGCCCGACATCCGCGAGACGCAGCAGTATGTTGCCGCGATCATTGGGCGGTTGGCGCAGACCGTGCGCAAATAGCTGGCCTCGGAACTGATCAGCATGACCCTTGGCCGGCTTGCCGCCGTAGCGCTTGTTCCGCTGTCGCTTGCTCTCGCCGCGCCCGGCGCACTGGCACAGAATGATCCGCGTCTGGTCAGCCACGAGTACAGCGCGGGCGAGATCGTCAAGATTCGCGGTAAGCTTGGCGTCCAGGCGACGATCGCCTTCGACGAGGCCGAGCAAATCGAGAATGTCGCGGTGGGCGATTCCCAGAAATGGCAGATCACACCGAACAAGCGGGCAAACCTGCTTTTCGTCAAACCCCTGGAAGTGGCAGCTGTCACTAACATGACGGTCGTGACCAACAAGCGGACCTATCTGTTCGACCTTGTCGCTTCGCCCCGCGAGCGGCCGGTCTACATGTTCCGCTTCACCTACGACGGCAGGCCGAAGCCCGTGCCTGTGCCAGCGCCGCCAGCCGAAGCGGCACCCGCGATCGCTGCGCGCCCTGCCGAAGAGCCTGCTGCGGCTCGGCCCGAGGCCCGGCAAGGCGCGAGCGCCGCTTTCGTTGAAGCCTTCACCAGTCTGCCTGCCGCAGAGCCTGAGCCGCCGCCTGCCACGACGCTGCTCAGCTTCGCTTGGCAACGGAGCGGCGATGCCGCTGTGCTGCCCGTTCGGGTCTGGGACAATGGCACGGTCACGTTTCTGTCCTGGAGCGGCTCACAAGCAATGCCTTCGATATTCACCGCCAACGAGTCAGGCGAAGAAAGCGCTGCAATCGTTAGGTTGGCCGACAGCACCGCGATCGTCCAATCGGTCCCTTCGCGGATCGTGCTGCGCAGCGAGACAGCAAGCGCAACGCTCGATAACATAAGCGCAAAGCGCAAGCTGGCGTTGGCGGCTCCACAGTCCACGTCCACCGCCGCGCCTGCCGAGCCTGTCGAAAGCACGGTGCAAGCCGAACCAGCCGTACCGGTCGAAACGCCCGGGACGGCAGATGCGCCGCCAACCGACGAGCTATCCCCTCCGGTGGACATCTCCGCACCAAGCGCGCCCGAGGCTCCGGTCGATCCTGTCCCGCCCGAGCCGGAGATCAACTGACCATGGCGCGACGATCGATCAGACGCCAATCGGGCGCCAATCCCGGAGAGAATCCTCCGCCTGACGAAGGCGAGGCCAAGGTCGTCGATCTGGCGACGCGGCAGGTGATCCCGGCAGTCGCGCGGCGCAGCGGCAGAGACTGGTCCGAAGTCTACGCAGGGATTGCGGTAGTTGCAGTGCTAGGCGCAGTTACCTTGTGGATGGTCTATTGGGAGCCGCAACCGCGATCCTCGTCTAACCCGGTTGTGGACAATCCGCCCGGGATCGAGGCAGGCAGGCTTGTCTTGCCCGAACTGCCGCTTCTGCCGGACGCGGCGGGGCAGGCTACCTTGCCGTCCGGTTCGCCCGGCGAGGCACCAGTGGCGGGCGAGCTATCCACCCCTGACCTTGCGCCGGTGCTGGCGCAGCCTCCTGGCAGCGAGGAGACCGACCTGTCGGCCGAGGAACCAGCGGAGCCGGCAAATCCTCACTCGAGCCCCACCGTCGTATTCGACGCGGGCAATGGCGATACCAATGCAATCATGGTCCCCGATGGGCTTGCGACCCGGCAAGGCGCACCAAGGCCCGCCCGGCCACGGGCAGGTGCCACTGGCTCGAGGTCCACGCTGACCAAGGGTACGCTGATCCCCGCCATTCTCGAAACCCCGATCGATGCTGCCAGGCCCGGGCTGGTGCGCGCGATTGTGAGCAGCGACGTGCGCAGTTCGGATGGTTCGCAAGTGCTGGTCGCGCGTTCGTCGCGCCTGATCGGCGAATATCGCAGCGAGGGGAGCGGAGCGCAGAAGCGCGCGACAGTGATCTGGACGCGGCTCACTCGCCCGAACGGTGCCTCGCAGGACTTGCCTGCGTCGGGGCAGGGCGCACTAAGCTCGGTTATCGCCGGGCTTGCAGCGACCGCAGGCCAGTCTGGCCGGGTCCGTCAGGGCGAACCGGTCAGGGTTATGACGTTGCGGGACCTGGAACTGACCCAAGGGCAGTGACCTGGGCTTTGCGCGGTCGCGCGCAAATCGTCCGACTGCGACCTCATTTTTGGGACCTCATTTTTCGACGATCCATGGGAAATCGCCGATTTCCTCTTGGCATATGCACCAATCGCGTGATTGGTCTAATCAAGAAACAGATCGAGCGACGAGAGAGGAGTGCCCGTGGTCAAGATCAGCGTGAACATTCTGGGGCTGCAGGGCACGGTCGGCTCGATGCGCGATCTGCTCGATGTCGTGGTCATGGCCGACGCCAAGGGCATCGACATGGTTACGACCGGCGACCACTTGGGCTTCCAGCGCTCGGCCCATCAGGTTCGTCGCGAGACCCACGCATTCCCTTTCGTGCTCGAGGAACCCTGGCCCGAGCCGATCACGTTTCTCTCGGCTGCGGCTGCGCTAACCAGTAAGATCCGTCTGTCGACATTCGTGCTTGTCGCGCCGCTACGCCCGGCGTTGCTGCTCGCCAAGCAGCTTGCCACGCTCGATAACATCTCGAACGGGCGCGTCACCATGGGGCTCGGCGTGGGCTGGCAGGAAGAGGAATTCGCTGCCAACGGCTCCTACTTCGAAGGCCGCTTCGGCGATCTTGTCGACATGGTCGTGGCGATGCGGGCGCTGTGGAGCGAGCCACCGGCCAAGGCGAGCGGACGGCATTTCCATTTCGAGGATTTCTATTCGCTGCCGCTGCCAGTGCAAGGTGCGGACCTGCCGATCCTGTTCGGTCTCAAGCCTACCGATCGCAATCTCGAACGCATGGCCCGGCATTCGAACGGTTGGGCGCTCAATCCCGCCGATCGGCGCGAATTTGTCGAGAAATCGCAGGAGTTGAAGCGGCTTGCTGCATCCTTTGACCGCGATCCCGATGCGCTCGAATTCGAGGTCGGGCAGGGGCCGTCGCTTGATGGCAGCGGCGCGCTTGACGAGGATGCGATCCGGGCCCGGGTGCGCAAGGATGAAGCGCAGGGCGCGACCATGGTCTCGTTCCTGGCACGCGATTTCTGCAAGACCGCAGACGATATCGAGCCGTTCCTCGATTTCATCGCCACGCTCAAGGACTAGGGTCAGGCACCCTGGGCAATCACCAAACCAATCCAAGACAATAACCGGAGGAAGCCAAGTGGAAGTTGGACTGAACATCATGGCCGCCGAGAACCTGTTCGGCGGCGACCTGGCGAAATTGCTCGACGTGGTCGAAGTCGCCGATCGTAAGGGGATCGACTTTCTGACGATCAGCGATCACCTGGGATTCACTGGTGCTTCCCATGCCGAGCGGGTGGAAATCCGCAACTTCCCCTACCCGTTGGGCCAGCCCTGGCTGGAGCCGATTTCGTTCCTTTCGGCGGCAGCGGCGCGGACCAGCCGCATTCGCTTGTCGACCTTCATCCTGATCGCACCGCTGCGTCCGATGCTCCTGCTGGCCAAGCAATTGGCGACGCTCGACGTCCTGTCGAAGGGGCGAGTGACGATCGCGCTTGGCGCCGGGTGGCAGGATGTCGAATTCGAGGTCACCCAGATGCCGTTCAACGGCCGCTTCGCGCGGCTCGAGGAAATGGTCAGCGCCTTTCGCCAGCTGTGGGGGCAAGCGCCTGCCAATTTCTCGGGCAAGCATTTCCAGTTCAAGGATTTCTATTCCTATCCACTCCCGCCGCAGGGTGCCGGTCTGCCGGTGATCTTCGGGATGACGCCAAGTCCGGCCAATCTGGGGCGGATTGCGCGCGTTGCCGACGGGTGGGCAGCCGATCCGTTCTATGTCCATGAGCTGGAGCAGGTCGCGCAGACCTTGCCGAAGATGTTCCGTGAAAATGGCCGCGATCCCTCGAACATGCAGATCCACGTGATGCAGCGCGTGATCCGGACCTCTGCCGGCGAGATCGATGCGCAGGCGACCCGCGATGCGGCGCATGAGCTGGTCAGGAGGGGCGCGACCACCGTCAACTTCACTCTCGTCGATGGCTGCCAGACTGCCGCCGACATCGAGATGTTCATGGACCTGCTCGTCTCGCTGAAGAGCTGAGCTGACGCCTCAGCGATGGCGCGGCCTTCCATTGCTCGTCGCTCGTCCGGGTTGAGCGACGGGCGGTCGTGCCTCAGGGCGAGATCAGCACGCCGGGTGCCTGGTAGAAGACCTGCGCGCCTGGTCCGAGCGGCAGGTCGAAGGCGACCCAGCTCACCGTCATTGCTATGCCCACTGCCATGAAGCACAGCGCATAGGGCAGCATCAGCGCCAGCAGCGAGCCGACTCCGAAATCGCGGTCCCAGCGCCGGGCAAAAGCGAGCACCAGCGGGAAATAGCTCATCAGCGGGGTCATGATATTGGTGTAGCTGTCGCCCATGCGATAGGCCGCCGTGGTCATTTCCGGGCTGATCCCGAGCAGCATGTACATCGGCACCACGACCGGGGC
>JBIPOX010000058.1:0-6696 GCA_044378785.1 Novosphingobium sp. | reverse complement strand
TCGACAATGCGGTATCCTTCGCCCCGCCCGGCGCGCCGATCGAGATCGCCGTTTCGGTATCCGACGAGACAGTCGAGCTTGCCGTATCCGATCACGGCCCCGGCATCCCCGATACCGCGCGCGAGCGGGTGTTCGAGCGCTTCCATTCGGTGCGCCCCGCCGGTGAGGAATTCGGCCAGCACAGCGGCCTTGGCCTGGCGATTGCGCGCACGATCGTCGAGGCCCATGCCGGCAGCCTGACCGCGACCGCGCGCGACGATGGTGGCGCTGGCGCGCGGCTTGTCGTCACCCTGCCAGCCTGGAGCGAGGAGTGATGCAGGCATTGCAGGCAACGGCGGTGGCCTTGGGTTCGCACGCCTTGCTTATCGAAGGGCCGCCGGGCACGGGCAAATCGAGCCTCGCGCTTTCCCTGATCGATCGCGGCGCAATGCTGATCGGCGATGACGGGGTGATGGTGCAGGTTGTGGACGAGCGCCTGCTGGTCTCGCCCCATCCCAATACGCGTGGCCTGATCGAGGTGCGCAATCTCGGCCTCTTGACCTTGCCGGTCTGCGAGCAGGCGCCAGTCGCCCTTGTCCTGCGCCTCGATCGCGCCGCGCCGCGCTTCATCGAATTCGCGGACAGGGCCGAGCGGTGCGGCCAAGCAGTGCCGCTGGTGGCGCTATGGCCTGACAGTCCGGTGCTGGCGCTACGCGCCGAGCTTGCACTCAAAACCTATGGCCTGCCCCTGAACTGAGTGCCGCGAGGGGACAAGCCCCACAGGCCTCTTCCCTTCGGCCCCCACCGGGCGCATTGCTGCCAGCGATGGCGAACGAGTCGGACATCGCAGGAACTGGCGCGCGCAAGCAGCGCCTGCTGCTTGTCACCGGCCTCCTGGGCGCAGGCAAGTCGACCGCGCTCAAGGTGATCGAAGATCTTGGCTGGGAAGTGATCGACAACTTTCCGATCCGCCTGCTCGACCGCCTGCTCGATTCGCCTGACAATGCCGCGCTTTCCGCCCCGCTCGCCATCGGCTTCGATTGCCGCACCCGCGGCTTCGATCCGCGTGCCATCATTGCGCAGGTCAAGGCGCTGAGCGATCGCGACGATATCGAGTTGACGACGCTGTTCCTCGATTGCGAGGGTCCCGAGCTTGAACGCCGTTATAACGAGACGCGCCGCCGCCACCCGCTCGCACAGGATATTCCCGCTGCCGCCGGGATCGGTGCCGAGCGCGAACTGCTCGAGCCCTTGCGGCGCTGGGCAGACTTGCTGATCGACACCACCGGCTATTCCGCCAACGACCTGCAACAGGCGATCCGCGAGCGCTTCTCGGGGACCGAGGGGCCGGAACTCACCCTGACGATCTCCAGCTTCGGCTTTGCTCGGGGCATGCCCCCTGTGGCCGATCTGGTGTTCGACATGCGCTTTCTCGACAATCCGCACTGGGTGCCCGGACTGCGCGAACTGACCGGGCTGGACCAGCCCGTTGGCGAGCACATCCGCCGCGATAATGCCTTTGCCGAGGCCTATGACCGCATTCTCGGCCTGATCGAGCAACTGCTCCCGCGCTATCGGGCGCAGGGCAAAGCCTATGTCCACGTGGCCTTCGGTTGCACCGGCGGCCGCCACCGTTCGGTTTTCATGGCCGAACAGGTCGCCGCAGCCTTGCACAAGTCGGGATTTTCCCCCACATTGCTGCATCGCAACCTGGGCTCTCGGGCCGCCGACCTTCTCGAAGGAGGGCACGCACCGTGAAGAAACAGAACTCTCCCTGGTGCGGTGTCGCAGGAATTTCGGAGCGTACTCCCGCATGATCGGAATGGTTCTGGTTACCCACGGCAAGCTTGCCGAGGAATTCGTCAATGCGATGGAGCACGTCGTCGGCCATCAGGATGGCGTCGCGACGATCTGCATCGCGCCCGATGACGACATGGAGCGGCGGCGAAAGGAGATCGCCAAGGCGATCACTGCCGTCGACAGCGGCGACGGCGCAATCCTGCTAACCGACCTGTTTGGCGGCACCCCGTCCAACCTGGCGATCTCGCTGATGCGCGCAGGCAAGGTCGAAGTGATCGCCGGGATCAACCTGCCGATGCTGATCCGCCTGGCAAAAGCCCGCAATTGCATGGGCTTGGTCGAAGCCGCCAGTGCCGCGCGCGATGCCGGGCGCAATTACATCACGGTCGCTTCGGAATATCTCGGACAGGACGCGTGAGCGCGCTTTGTGAGCGGTTGACGATCGTCAATGAGCGGGGCCTGCACGCACGGGCCAGCGCCAAATTCGTCAATCTGGTGACCGCGCGTTTCGAACATCTGGCCATCACCGTCTCCAAGGACAGCACCGATGCCGCCGGAGGATCGATTCTCGGGCTCATGATGCTAGGCGCGGCGCGCGGCGACGAGATCGAGATCTGCGTTGCCGGCGATGGCGCGCAAGAGGCTCTCAGCGAGCTTGCCGAGCTGGTGCGCAGCGGCTTCGGCGAGTCCTGATCCGACCTTGGCCCAGCGTCGCACGATAACGGGCTTCTCCAACCCGCTAGTCAAATTCCTGCGCACCCTGCGTGACAAGAAGCACCGCAAGCGCGAAGGCCGTTTTCTTGCCGAGGGGCTGCGGCTGCTGACCGACGCACGGCTAGCGGGCATCTTGCCGGAGATTCTGGTCATGGCAACCGGCCGCGAGGCCCATCCGCTGCTCGCCGAACTCGAAGAAGCAGTCGCCATGGCAGGCGGCGACATTGTCGAGATGGATGAAGCGCTGCTTGCCAAGGTCACTGGCAAGGACAATCCCCAGGCGGTTGCCGGGGTCTTCGTCGAATTCGACACCGCGCTTGCAGGCATCGAGCGCAAGGCTGCGCCGATCTGGCTGGTGGCGCATGCGATGCGCGATCCTGGCAACCTTGGCACCATGCTGCGCACTGGCGATGCGGTCAGCGCGGGCGGGCTGATCCTGCTCGACGATTGCGCCGATCCATTCTCGGTCGAGGCAGTGCGCGCCAGCATGGGCGCGATCTTCACCCAGCGGGTCGTCCGCGCGCGCTGGGACGAATTCGTGCAGTGGTTGCGCATGGGCGAAGGGCAACTGGTTGCCGCTTCGCTGCGCGATGCGGTCGGCTATCGCGGTGCGCCTTACCGGGCGCCGTGCTTCCTGATGGTTGGCAACGAATCGCAAGGCCTGCCTCGCGAATACGAGGATGCCTGTGACCTGCGCGTCACCATTCCGATGCTGGGCCAGGCAGACAGCCTCAATGCCGCTGTAGCTGCCGCCGTGCTGGCTTACGAGGCATTGGCCGCGTTGCGCAAATGACCGGGGATCACTCGCCCGCGATAAACGAGACAATCCGCCACTCGCCGACCACTTTCTCGACCCTGAGGCGATAATCGAGCGGCGAACGCAGGGTGCTCGTCTCCATATAGCCGTTCCAGTTGCTATCGATCACAGCGACCGCGACCCAACCCTTGGGCGTGCGAATCCCTCCCGGATTACAACCAGTTGCCAATGCAGAGAGGTACGCACGCTCGACCGGCGCGACGGCTGTCCGCGCAGCGCCGCCTTGCCGAGCGTGACATTGACCGAAAACGGATCGGCATCGCCAAGGTCCTGCGCGAAGAACCACGGCAGGACGAGCGCGCCGCTATCCTCGTCGTAGGCGCAGCCCAGCGGCATGATCCGGTCAAGCTCGTTCCATAGCGTCGCGCCCGGCGCGAGCCGCTTGCGCAGCTCGACCCGGCCAGTGCCACCACCCAGATCGAGCAGTATCTCGGGGGAAGCCAGCGCGGCCAGGGCTTCGGCATCGCGCGCAGCGACTGCCGGGCGCAGCTTGGCAAGGAACGTCGCAGCGCCTGCGATCGCCGAGCAAGCATCGCGAGGCGCATACTGCCCGCGCGCATTGGGTGGCACTGCAAACGAGGCGAGCGCCGGACTTGCCGCTGCCAGCAGCGCAATCGCGCCCGTCAGGCGCAGCAAACCCGCGCCGATCATCCCTCGTCCTGCGTAATCAGGTTCTCGGCAAAAGCGTCGCTGGCATTGTGGCGCGGCGCAGCCTCGATCTGCGGCAATTCCTCGATCTCGCGCTTGCCGATCTCGATCCCCTTGTCCTTGAGCCTGCGCCCCGCCGACAGCACGTTGCGTTCAAAGCTGCCGACAAAGCGGTTGTAATTGCTGACCGCCGTTTCGAGGCCGCCACCAACCCGCTTGAGGTGCTCGGCTGCGACCGCCAGTCGATCGTACAATTCGGCCCCCGCCTTGCCGATCTCCACCGCTTCGCGGGCAATCTGGTCCTGCCTCCAGACCTGCGCGACGGTCCGAGCGATCGCAACCAGGTTGGTCGGCGTCGCCAGCAACACCTTGTTCCGAAAAGCGAAGTCCCACAGTTCCGGATCGTGTTCGAGCGCGGCTGCGACAAAGTGCTCGCCTGGCACGAACATCACGACATAGTCCGGTGCCTCGTCGAACTGGCTCTGGTAGCTTTTTGCGCCAAGCGTCTGGACGTGGCCGCGCATCGACTTGGCGTGAAGATCGAGCTGACGCCGACGTTCGTCCTCGTCTTCGGCCTCAAAGGCAGCTTGATACGCGTTGAGCGAGACCTTGGCATCGATCACCAGCTTCTTCTGCCCGGGTACATTCACGATTGCGTCGGGCCGCAGGCGGCCATCGTCGGTGTCCATCGAATGCTCGAGGATGAAGTCGGTGTGCTGCGACAAGCCGCATTGTTCGAGCACGTTCTGAAGCGCCCGCTCGCCCCAGCGCCCGCGCGCCTTGGGCGCATTGGTCAGGGAGTTGCCAAGCCGCTGCGCCTCGCGCCGCACCTCCTCCTGCCCCAGCCGCATGGCCTCGATCTGCCCGGTTAGCTGCCCGAAAGCGTCGACGCGCTGTTTTTCGAGGGTTTCGACCGTCTCCTCGTATTTGCGCAGGCGCTCGCCTACCGGATTAAGCAGCGCCTTGATCTTCTCCTCCGACGCCTTTTCGGCGTGGCCGAAGCGCTCGCTTGCTGCCTTGAGAAACTCTTCCTGCGCCTTGCCGAGCACCCGCGAGCCGGTGTTCTGAAACTCGCGCAGCAGTTCCTCGCGCGCTTCGATCAGCAGCTTCTTCTGCTCATCGAAATGCGCGGCATTGGCCTTGAGCGTCGCCAGTTCGGCGCGTGCGGCCCCGCCTGCCTGCCGTTCGTTCGCCAGCTCGACTGCCAGGGCATCGGCCCGGCTCGCTTTCTCGCTCGCGCCGGCAAGATCGCGGATCGCGGCCTTGAACCGCTCATCGAGATCGCGGGCCTCACCGTCGCGGTCCGCAAAGCGCATGCGCCAGTCCGCGACCGGGCGAGAACCGACAAACCAGCCCAGCGCAGCCCCGCCAATCAGCCCCGCCAGCAGCACAACGATGATGAGAACGGATTGATCCATTTTCCCGGATTACATGGAACGTAAAGGGAACGCTAGCGCAATTCCAACTTATCCCCGGCTGCGTGGCCTTGCCGCGGAACGCCTCAAGCCGCCTTGCGCAGTTTTTCCAGCTTCTTGAGCGCCATGCCGCGCTTCAGCCGCGAGAGGTGATCGATGAAGACAATGCCTTCAAGGTGATCGATCTCGTGCTGGAGACAGGTCGCCAGCAAGCCGTCGAGCTGCTCCTCATGGACCGCGCCGTCCAGATCATGCCAGCGAGCAAGAACCCGCGCGGGTCGCTCCACCTCGGCATAGATTTCGGGCACTGAAAGACAGCCCTCGGAATAGACCCGGTGCTCTTCCGACGGATCGAGGATCTCGGGATTGATGAAGACGCGCGGCTCGCGCTTAGTCGGGGTGTGGTAATGCGCATGATCGCCGTGTGCGTGGCACAATTCCGGCTCGGCGTCGGGGTCTTCGGGCTGCAGGTCGATGACCAGCACCCGCAGCGGCACGCCGACCTGGACCGCGGCAAGGCCGATGCCAGGCGCATCATACATCGTCTCGAACATGTCGGCGACGAGCGTTCTCAGCTCCTCGTCAAAGGCCTTGACGGGCAAGGACACCTGCTTGAGGCGCGGATCGGGGACTTCGATGATTTCGCGAATGGCCATGGGGCGCAAATAGTCAGAGCAATCGCGCTGCGCAAGCCAGTCAACCAATCGGCCGCCGCGCCCGCAATGCCTGGGCCAGCGTACCTTCATCGAGATAGTCGAGCTCGCCGCCCACCGGCAAGCCATGGGCAAGCTGGGTGACGCGCACTGGCATGCCTTCGAGCCGTTCGGCAATGTAGTGCGCAGTGGTCTGTCCCTCGAGCGTGGCGTTCATCGCCAGCACCACCTCGTCGATGCCGCCTTCGCCAACCCGAGCCAGCAAGGCCGCTATGGCCAGGTCCTCGGGTCGTACCCCGTCCAGCGCCGACAGCCTGCCGCCAAGCACGTGATAGCGCCCGGTGAACAGCCGCGCCCGGTCAAGCGCCCACAAGTCGGCAACATCCTCGACCACGCACAGCGCGCGCTGGTCGCGCCGGGGATCGGCGCAAATGCCGCAAGGATCGGTGGTATCGACATTGCCGCAGGTCATGCATTCGACCAGCCGCTCCTGCACCGCGCCGAGCGCATCGAGCAATTGCGGCAATGCCCCGTCGCGCCGCTTGATCAGCCACAGCACCGCGCGCCGGGCGGAGCGCGGCCCCAGCCCGGGCAGGCGCGACAGCGCCGCGGTCAGCACTTCAATCTCTTGCGATGCCATGACCCGTCTCTAGCCGTTCGGGCTGAGCCT
>JBIPOX010000069.1:0-6260 GCA_044378785.1 Novosphingobium sp. | reverse complement strand
CCGCCACGTCCCAGTGCGTGACCCAATGCGATCAGCCGGTCGGCGCGACCGGGATTGACCAGCAGCTCGGGATCGGACTGGTCCATGCAGGCAAACACATCGTCAAGCGCATCGAGCGTGGTCGAGACGATCAACCGCGCCCCGCAATTGGCAGCGCGCATATCAAGCCGGGCAAGGGCAGCGAGCCGCGCGCCATCGACTTGCGGACAATCGACCATAACGACGTCGCCAAGCGGGCGCACCGCGCCTTCGAGAATAACGGCAAGCCCCGATGCTTCGCGCACGTTCAGCCCCGCGCCAAGCGCATCCTCGCGGATCGTATCGCGCAGATGGCCGCGATCGGCGAAAATCGAGATCGACAGGGCAAGGCCTTCGCCTTCGCCAAGCGGGAGACCATAGCGGAAATCGGACTGGATCGGGGCATGGACGGTCATCGCGAGTCAGCTCCTGTGTAGGTGTGAACAGGAGTAGAACAAAATAGGATTGTGTCAAGAACGGATCAATCCTGGGGCCACCACCCCGCCAGCTCGCGGCGGACCAGCCCTTCCAGCATGGCCATGCCAGCCTCACTGGCGTTCAGGCAGGCGAGCGCGGCAAAGTCCTGTCCGCCGGCCTCGACGAATTGCTCGCGCCCACGGATCGCCAGTTCCTCCAGTGTCTCGAGGCAATCGGCGGAAAAGCCCGGCGCAGCAATCGCCAGCCGCCGCGTTCCTGCTTGCGCCTCGGAAGCCAGCACGGCCTCGGTATAGGGCTCGAGCCACTTGGCGCGGCCAAATCGCGACTGGAAACTGGTCTCGATGCGAAGAGCCGGAAACTCGCCTGCCAGCGCCTCGGCGAGCAGCCGCGCGGTCTTGCGGCAATGGCAGTGGTAGGGATCGCCGAGATGCAGGGTGCGCTCGGCCATGCCGTGAAAGCTCAACAACAGCACTTCGGGTTCGAAATCGAGCGCAGCAAGCTGGCGCGTCAGGTCGGCGCGCAAAGCCTCTATATGCAGCGGATCGTCGAAATAGGGCGGCATCACGCGGATTGCCGGCTGCCAGCGCATGGCCCTGAGCGCGGTTCCCAGCGCGTCCATCGCGGTGGCCGTAGTCGCACCCGAATATTGCGGATAGAGCGGGGCAAACAGCACCCGCTCGCAGCCAGCCTGCTTGAGCAGGTCCAGTTCGGCAGCAATCGCCGGATTGCCATAGCGCATTGCCCAGCGCACCTCAATTTCCCGATCACCCTGGGCCTGTCGAAGGGCCAGCCGCGCCTGCAATGCCTGCGCCTGTGCGGCAGTATTGGCGGCGAGCGGCGACCCCGCCTCGGTCCACACCTGGGCATAGGCGTGGGCGGACTTCTTTGGGCGGGTGTTGAGAATGATGCCGTGCAGGATCGGCCACCAGAAGAGGCGCGGTATCTCCACTACTCGGCGGTCCGAAAGGAATTCGGCGAGATAGCGGCGCACTGCTCCGGCGGTCGGGGCATCGGGGGTGCCCAGGTTGACCAGCAGCACCCCGGTTTTTCCGGTGATTACCTTGGGATGATCGGCGGGGCGATCCATCGCGGCCATGTCACAACCCTTCGGAAAGCAGCGGCAAGCGGCGGAACCGCAGGCGAGTTGCGGAAAACAGTGCATTGCCGATGGCCGGCGGCGCGGCGACTGCGCCGAGCTCTCCCGGATCGGCGCCTGGCGCGTCGCTGACGATGAATTCGACTTCGATCTGCGGGCAATCGGCAAGCTTGGGCAGGTTGAGATGCGAGAGCCGCCGCGAGGTTGGCAATCCACGCGCGTATTCAGTGCTCGAGCCGAGCGCCAGGCCGAGCCCGAATACCAGCCCGCCCTCGATCTGCTGGCGCGCGATGTCCTCGTTGACGATACGGCCGATGTCGGCGACGGCGCTGATCCTGTCCACCCGCACCCCGCTAGCCGCTCGGCGCGCGGTCGCCACTACGGCAATCCGGCCAGTGCCCTGACTGCCCTCGCCCGACCCGCCAATGACATGACAGGCCAGCCCCTGCCCGCTGGCATCGCCGCCCCCGCCCCAGTCCGCCAGCGCCGCCACCCGTTGCAGGCATTCGGCTAGCCGCGTATCCCCGCCTAGCAGCGCCATACGATAGGACAGCGGCTCGCGCCCCGCCTTGTGCGCCAGCTCGTCGAGGAAGGTCTCGTTGAAAAAGGCAGTGTAGCCGTGGGCATTGCCGCGCAGCCGCGCGGTCGGCAGGTCGAAGGAGACTGGCACCTGCTCGATCGCCATGGCCCCGATCGCATAGGGCGGCACCGCGCCCGCCATCGCTAAAGCATCGATCTCTCCGGCCACGCTGTCGAGCGCCTCGAACGGCGCTTTGCGGTCGAGCAGGCGAGCGCCAAATTCGCGCACCGTGGCAGGCACGGCGATGCGCGCGCGCCAGCCTGCCAGACGCCCCTCGTTATCCGTGCGTGCGCCCATCAGCGCAGCAGCAGGGGTGCGCGGCCAGCCTGCCAGATGCTCCTGCCAGCGCGACCAGGTAAGCTGCACCGGCTTGCCTGCCGCCCGGGCAATCAGCGCCGCCTCGACTGCGTGATCGACTTCGAGCCGCCGGTCGAAACTGCCCCCGGCAGGCATCGTATAGAGCACGACATCGCGCAGCTCGAGATCGAGCGCGGCAGCCGCTGCCTCGCGCGCCGATTGCGGTGCCTGGCTCGCCATCCATAGCTCGAGCTTGCCGTCGGCGAGCCTGGCCGTGGCACACGTCGTCTCGATGCTGCCATGCAAGGCAGGTGCCACCTCATAACGTGCGGCAAGGTCGAAGTTCTGTTCCAGCAGGGTATCGGCATCGCCTATCTCATGCAGGCGTTCCTCCTCGCCAAACCGCAAGGCATCGTCGAGCGCCTTGGCAATCGCGGCGCTGTCGGCAAGGCGCGAGACGGCGAAATCGGGGACGATCTGGCGCAGCGCCTGCTCGGCCGCCCACCAGTTGCTTGCTACCGCTGCCAGCCAGTTCGGCCCCTCGACCAGATCGATCAGCCCGGAAACGCCGCGCGCCGCGCGCTTGTCATATTTCGAGAGCGCCGAGACCCCGACCGGCGCGTGATGCACGGCGGCATAGACCATGTCGGGCAGCCGCACGTCGCCTGCAAACTGGTAGGAGCCGTCGACCTTGGCGGGCAGGTCGATGCGCGGCAGCGAGGGACCGGCCTTGCCCGCGCCCATCGCCTGCGGCCTGAGCAGCGGCGGGTCCGGTGGATCGAAAGCGGCAGCCTCTGCCGCCAGCTCGGCAAAGCTGGCGCGCTGCTTGCCCAGCACGATAAATCCGTCCTTCGCCTCGCAAGCCTGCCAGTCGGCGTCCCAACGCGCTGCCGCTGCCATGGCAAGCAGGGCACGCACCGATGCCGCCGCCTCGCGCGCAGGCATCTCGTACATGGCAAGCGAGGTGCCCTCGGCTGTGACCATGAAGCTGTTGCCCTCGGCCCAGCGCCGTGTCAGCACGCCATCCGGATCGCTGCCGAGCCCGGGCATGGCCGGCATCCACAAGGGCGCCCAGCGCGCGGCGAGTTCGAGGTTCGCGTAGTGCGCGCTGACCGGCGCGGGCTCGATCGCGACCTGCCGCCAGTCCGCGCCCAGTTCGGTCGCGACGACTTGCGCGATCAGGGTGCTGACGCCTTGCCCCATTTCGAGTTGCGGCACGGCCACGGTCATCACCCCGTCGCGCGCGATCTTGATCCAGGCGTCAAACGCGACCTCGCCGGGCGCGGGCGAGAGCGGCAAGGGGAATGTGCGCGGCCGCGCGAGGAAGCCAAGCGCGAGGCCCCCTCCCGCCAGCGCGGCTATCAACACCCCTCGCCGCGAAAACCGCATCAGGCAGCAGTCTGCGCCACTTGACCGGGACGCTGGTTGGCGAGCCAGGTCGCAACCCGACGGGCAATCGCGGCAAATGCCTCGGCCTGCGGGCCATTGCCTGCCGCCGGCGGCGTTCCGGCATCGCTGGCCTTGCGAATCTCGATATCGAGCGGCACCCGGCCCAGGAAGGCATGGCCCATCTGCGCCGCGGCAGCCTCCGCCCCGCCAGAACCGAACGGATCGCTGATCTCGCCGCAATGCGGGCAAACATAGCCCGCCATGTTCTCGACCAGGCCGATCACTGGCACGCCGCCCTGATCGAACAGCGAGATCGCACGGGTCGCGTCCATCAGCGCGAGATCCTGCGGGGTCGACACGATTACCGCGCCGGCTGGCTTGAAGCGCTGCAGCATGGTCAGCTGCACATCGCCGGTACCGGGCGGCAAGTCGACCACCAGCAGTTCGGCATCGCCCCAGTCGGCATCGATCAGTTGTGAGAGGGCATTGCCTGCCATCGGTCCGCGCCAGGCAATCGCCTGCCCGGGGTTTGAGAGGTGCGCCATTGACAGCACCGGCACGCCCCATTCGGTGGCAATCGGCACCAGCTTCTTGGCCTCCGTCGCTTGCGGCCGCTGGCCCTCGGTTGCCATCAGCCGGGCCTGCGACGGCCCGTAGATGTCGGCATCGACCAATCCGGTGCGAATTCCCTGGCGCGCCAGTGCAATCGCGAGGTTGGCCGAAAGCGTGGACTTGCCGACCCCGCCCTTGCCCGATCCGACCGCGATGATATTGCGCGAGCGTTTCTCGCTCGTCATCGCCACGCGCACCTCCGATATGCCGGGCGCATCGCCCAGCGCATCCTTGATGGCGACCTCGAGCCGGTCGCGCTCGAGACGGTCGAGCCCTGCAACATCGACAATCACCGTGGCAACACCGTGCTTGGCAAGCAGCGATTGCAGTCGGCCCCTTGCCAGATCGGGCAGACGCCGTTCCAGTTCGGTGCGCTCGTCGCCAGTCATGTGCTCGTCCCTTTGTGCGGTTTGCGGATCGAGCCCCCCTATCAGGGAAAAAGCGCGCTGGGGCACTGTTTTTGTGCGATCGGCGTTCCTATAACGGTTGCCATGAAAAGGATCGGAAGCGTTCTGGCGCAAGCAGGCCTGGCAATGGCCGGGAAACGAAGCCCCTGGGGCAAGCCGGGAGCAGATGCGCCCGACGCCGGGGACAGCGCGGGAGACAGTGCGAGCGAAGGCCCCGGCGGAGAACCGCCAACCGCCGAAGACCCAAGCGAAGGCGGCAAACCGCGTGGCCCGCGCAATCCGTGGCTGCCTTCGGGCGATGGCCAGCCGCGCCGCTCGGCCAGCATCGAGGACATCTTTCGCGGGCGCGATCCGCTTCGCCGTGGTGGCGGCCCAGGAGGCAGTGGCGGTGGCGGCTTCCCGCGCCTGCCGCAACGACCCGATGGCAAGAGCTGGTTCCCGCTGATCCTTGGTGTGATCGTCATCATCTGGCTGGCGGTATCGACCGTGCACATGGTCGGCCCCAAGGAAGAGGCGGTCGTCACGACCTTCGGCAAATACTCGCGAACGATCGAACCTGGTGTTTCGGTGACCGCGCCCTGGCCGGTCCAGAGCGTACAAGTCGCCGACGTCACCTCGATCAAGGTCGACACGATCCCCGACGGCGATGCCGAAAAACTGATGCTGACCAGCGACCAGAACCTGGTCGACCTGTCCTATCTGGTGCGCTGGAACATCAAGGATCTCAAGCTCTACACCTTCCGCCTCTCCGATCCCGCCGAGGCGGTGCGTCAGGTCGCCGAAGCGGCAATGCGCGCCTCGATCGCTGAGGTCACGCTCAACCAGGCGCTGAGCGGTGCCGGGCGTGGCACTGTCGAGCAGAACGTCCGGGACCGGATGCAGCGCGTGCTCGACAATTACCAGTCCGGCGTCGACATCCAGGGCGTCGAAATCAAGAAGGCGGACCCGCCTAAGGACACACTCTCAGCGTTCCGGCAAGTCACTGCCGCGCAGCAGGATGCCGAACGCGACCGTTCGAATGCGCGTGCCTGGGCGGAGCAGCTGCTTGCGCGGGCCGAGGGTGATGCGGCAGCCTTCGACAAGGTCTATGCCGAATACAAGCTCGCGCCCGAAGTGACCAAGCGTCGCATGTATTACGAAACGATGGAACGCGTGCTCAACAAGAACCCCAAGGTCATCATGGAAGCCTCAGGCGTTGCTCCGTTCCTGCCGCTGCCCGAGATGCGCAGACGCGCCGAGCCATTGCCCGAGCCGACAACCAAGGGGGGAGCCCAGTGATGGAAGCGCTGCGTGATTACAGAGCCATCGCCATTGCCCTCGTTGTCCTCATTGTGGCGCTACTGGCAAGTGTCGTCCAGGTGCCCGAGAACGAGCAGGCAGTGGTCGTTCGTTTCGGTGAGCCTGTCAAAAAGATCAATAGCTT
>JBIPOX010000056.1:0-6780 GCA_044378785.1 Novosphingobium sp. | reverse complement strand
CAGGATCGCTACGGGTGACAAGCAGGCCATAGTCGGCATGGGCCGCGCCCGAGTTCCAGACCTTCTGCCCATTGATCACCCATTCGTCGCCCTCGCGCAGAGCCAGGGTGCGGATGCCGGCGCTGTCCGAGCCGCTCGACGGCTCGGAAAACAGCTGGCACCAGATTTCGTCGCCGCGCACCGCCGGGGGCACTCGCTCAGCCGACTTGGCGTCGGAATTGAACTGGAGGATCGCCGGGATCAGCATCTTGAGCCCGGTAATGTAATAGGGATCGTGGATTTCGGCTGCGGTTTCCTCCTGCGAGAAGATCACGTCCTCAATCAGGGTGCCGCCTGCGCCGCCGCGCTCCTTGGGCCAGGTGATGCAGGCATAGCCGCCCGCCGCCTTGGTCGCCTGCCACTGGCGCATCGCGTTCTTGTGGCCTTCGGTCCAGACCAGCCGCTGTTCGGGCGGCAGCGCCGCAAGGTCGGGCTTGTTGGCCGCGATCCACGCGCGGACCCTGGCGCGATAGCTCGCTTGCTGGGGGTTATCGTCGAAGTTCATGCCACTGCCCTTTCCGCAATCGCGATCGTCCGCTGCGCTTCCAGCCGGTCGGTGAGTTTGCGTTTCCACACTTTCACCGAGCCAAGCGCGAGGCCGAGGTGGCGCGCCCGGCGATAGTGCAGATGGCAATCGTATTCCCAGGTGAAGCCAACGCCGCCGTGCGTCTGGATGTTTTCCTTTGCCGCCAGCCAATAGGCGTTGCAGCCCGCGATCCGCGCTGCCGCCGCCGCAATCGGAAGTTCCGAAGCATCGCTCGATAGCGCCCATGCCCCGTAATAGGCGCTGGCCCGCGCCACTTCGTTGCGGATGAACACGTCGGCGAGTTTGTGCTTGATCGCCTGATAGGAGCCAATCGGGCGGCCGAAGGCATAGCGTTCAAGCGCATAGTCGCGCGCCATTTCGAGTGCCCGGTCCGCACCGCCGAGCTGCTCGAAGCTCGTCAGCACGGCGGCCCGGTCGTGAATGCGTGAGAGCATTGCCATGCCGTCCTGGCCCTCGCCCAGCAACTGCGCCGGGGCATTGTCGAACACGATCCGCGCTGCGCCGCGGGTTGGATCGAGGCTCGCCACCATGTCGCGCGACACGCCCGGCCCGGCAAGATCGGCGACGACCAGCACCGGCCCGTCCGAACCTATGGCCAGGACAATCGCCTTGTCCGCCGCATGGCCGTCGGCCACCGGCAGCTTGGTCCCGGTCAGCGTGCCATTGGCATAGCTGGTCGCGAGCCGTTTGGCGCTGACCGTGCCCGGACCTTCCGAAATGGCCAGCGTGCCGATCGAGGCACCGCTCGCAATGCCTGGCAGCAAGGCCTGTTTCTGCTCCAGCGAACCGGCGACCAGCACGGCTTCGGCGAATTGATAGACACTCGAGGCGAACGGCACCGGGGCAAGGCTGCGGCCCAGTTCCTCGGCGAGCGCACACAGTTCGACATGGCCGAATTCGAGGCCGCCATAGGCCTCGGGAATAGCTGCGCCGCACCAGCCCTGCTCGGCAATCCGGCTCCACAGCGCCGCATCGTGGCCGCGTTCGGGATTGTCGAGAATGCCGCGTACGACCGAAATCGGCGCAGCATCGGCAAGAAACCGGCGCGCCTCGTCCTTCAGGGCCTTCTGATCGTCGGTATAGTCAAAGTCCAAGTGCTGTCCCTTTCGGCGCTCGTTTGGGTCCGGTCGGCGTAACCATAGCTTTGCTCAGTCCTCGCGCCAAACGCTGGAGCGATCCCACCACGGGTAGAAATCGGGCAGGTCCGAGGGCGAGCGCAACGGGAAATCGGGCAAGCGTTTCTCGAAAAACGCAGCGACGCCCTCGCCCGCATCGGGGCTGCGCGAGCGGTGGTAAGCGCCCCAGCTTTCGACCTTGTGCGCCGCCAAGGGATGATCGAGGCCAAGCCCGCGCCACATCATCTGGCGCAGCAGGGTGACCGACACGGGAGCAGACCGGGTAGCGATCTCCATCGCCAGCGCGCGAGCAGCAGGCAGCAGTGCGTCGGCTGGATAGACCGCGTTGACTAGCCCGGCATCGAGCGCTTCGGCCATGGCGACCTTGCGCCCGGTATAGCACCATTCCAGCGCCTTCGAGATGCCGACAAGGCGAGGCAGGAACCAGGTCGAACCGCATTCGGGCAGCATGCCGCGCTGCGCGAACAGGAAATTGAAATGGGCTGTCTCGCTGGCCAGCCGCACGTCCATGGCGAGCGGCATCGACGCGCCCAGCCCAGCGCATGGCCCGTTGATCGCACCGATCACCGGCTTTGAAAAATCGAATAAGCGCTGGACGAAATCGCCCGAGCCCTCGACCAGTGCAGGGTGATCGTAATCGATCGAGCCGTCGGGTCGGCGCGCTGCCTCGGTGCTCGCTTCGCCAAAACTGCCGCCGCCGCGCGACAGGTCCGCGCCCGAGCAGAAAGCGCGGCCCTCGCCCGTGACGATCATGGCGCGGATCGCATCGTCGCAGTCGGTGCGATCGAGCGCGTCGAGCAGTTCGGCCTTCATCCCGCCGCCCACGGCATTGAGCACTTCGGGCCGGTTCAAGGTGATCGTCGCGACCGGGCCCTCGATCTCGTAGCGGATGGTCTCGTAAATCATCAGACGCCGGTGCGGCGAGCGGTGGCGCGGATCTTGTCCATGACTTCGCTGGCAGCGACCCCGTCGTCGAAATTGGGCGCGATCTGCGTGCCCGACCGCAGCGCGTCGGTGACTTGCTGCACCCAGGTCCCGAGCGCGCCCATGAAACCGCCGCCTTCGCCAGGGATTTCGATCACTTCTGGCTCCTGCTTGCGGCGCAAGATCGAAAGGCTGGTGTCGCTGTCGATGCTGATCGCGCCAGTCGCGCCGATCAGGGTGAAGCTGGTGGGCAAGGGCATGAAGGCAGCAAAGGCGCTGTCGACACTAGCGGTGCCGCCACCGGCGAATTCAAGCCACATCGAAAAGGCGTCCTCGGCAGTGGATTGCACCTCGCCGCCCGCGCCGTCGCTGCGCAGCTTGACCTCGGTGCGCAACAAGCCGCCGCACGCGACGACTTCCTCGCCAAACAGGAAGCGCAGCGTATCGATGTCATGCGATCCCGATGCGCCCAGCCAGCCGCCACCGAGCCCGGCATCGTTGAGCCAGCCGTGATCGCGCACCCTGAGGCCATTGCTGAACTTCGACCACGAAACATGCACGAGATCGCCGATTGCGCCTGCTGCGATCAGCTGCCTGGCCCTGGCCCACGAGGGGAAACAGCGCATCTCGAAATTGAGGAAGTGCAGGACACCTGCCGCCTTGGCTGCATCGCGCATGGCCCGCGCCTCGCCAGCGTTGATCCCGAACGGTTTGTCACAGAGCACTGCCTTGCCTTGCGCGAGCGCGGCCATGACATGCTGCACGTGCTGGAACGGCGGTGAATGCACCGCGATCAGATCGGCGTCGCCCGCGCAGGCAGCCTCGACCGCGGCCATGTCCCGCGAAGGCACGATCTCGACCTGCCAGCCGCTCTTCTCGAAGGCCGGGGCCATCGCGTTTGCCCCGAAACCCCTGCCAATGATTGCTACCTTCAACGTGCGTCTCCCCTTGCATCGCGCAGGATCGTTCCTCGGTCGACCTTGCCAGAAGCCGTGCGCGGCAGCGCCTCGTGGCGGAAATTGACCAGGCGCGGCACCTTGTAGATCGCGAGATGCGCCTTGGCCAAAGCCTTGATCGCTTCGGCATCGACCTCAGCTCCCTCGGCAACGACGCAATCGACTGCGACGATCTCGCCGAGCCGGCTGTCGGGCAAGCCATAGGCAATCACCTCGCGCACCGCCGGATGCGCGGCGACAACCCGCTCGATCTCGGCGCAGTAGATGTTCTCGCCGCCCGAGATGACCATGTTCTTCTTGCGGTCGACGATGGTGTAGATGCCCCGCTCGTCGACCGTTGCGATATCGCCGGTCGCCAGCCAGCCATCGACAATGGTTTCTGCTGTCGCTTCAGCATTGTTGTAGTAGCCTTGCATCACCCCTGCACCGCGCATCCACAGCTCGCCCGGCTCGCCGATGTCCGCTTCGGTGCCGTCGTCGCGGCGCAATTGCACATCGACGCAGGGCACCGGCCAGCCGCAGGCGGTGGGGTGCTCAAGGTAGATGTCGCCGCTGATCGAGCAGGTCCAGGCCGCGCCCTCAGTCTGGCCATAGGTATTGGAAATCAGCGCATTGGGCATCCGCGCCTTGATCTGGCGAACGATATCCAGATCGAGCGGCGCGGCCCCGTTCGCCATGTTGTTGATCCGGCCGAGCAGTTCGGGCGTCGCGCGCGGCGATTTGAACATGTCGAAGACCATCGCCGGGACAAAGGAAAGCCGCGTCATGCCGACATTCTCGATCATGTCGATGGCCACCTCGGGGTTCCACTTGCCGGGGATGACGATGGTCGTGCCAAGGTAGATCGCACGCATCGTCGGCATGATCCCGCCGAGATGGAACATCGGCCCGAGGATCACTGCCGGCGAGCGCATCGTGCTGTGCTCGGGCGACAAGGTGACGCCACTCTCTTCCTGAAAGCGGATATCCTGAAGCCGGCCCATGAAGGTCGCGAGTGAGACCGACTGGCAGACCGCGCCCTGGCTGAGCAATGCACCCTTGGGAAAACCGGTAGTGCCCGAGGTGAACAGGATAACCCCGCCCGCCTCCTGCGCCATGTCGACCGGATCGAGCTCCAGCCCCTGCACCGGCCGCGCCAGATCCTCGAAGCGGGCATCGCGACCTTCACGCAGCGGCAAAACCGGCTCGTCGATGACGATCCGCGGCCAGGCGTGATCGGGACGCGCCGCAGAGATGATCGCGTCCTTGTCGGCCTCGGCGATCATCAATACGCAATCGACCAGGTCCATGGCGCGCAGCATTTCCTCGGCCACGCCCCGGCTGTTGATAGACGCGGTAATCGCGCCAAGCGAGGTGATCGCCAGGGTCGCGACAATCCATTCCCAGCGATTGACCGTCACCACTGCGACAATGTCCCCCTTGCCGATCCCATAGTCCTCGCGCAGCGCCCGGGCCAGAGCGGCAGCGCGCGCAAAGCCTTCGCCATAGGTGAAGCGGGTGTCGCCATCGATCACCATGATGCGATCGGGAAATTGCATTCCGGCGCGGTAGAGCTGCGCGAGATTGCGCGGCAGCCCCTTGAACACCTGACAAGGGCGGCCATCGACAAGGATCGTCTCGAGCGCGAACTCGCCGCCTTCTTCCAGCATGCGCAGCGCCAGCGGATCGCGCTGGTTCTCGCGAAAGCCGCCCATGCCCTCGGGCTTCAGAATCGCCTGCTCTTGGGACATCCTCGCTCCTCTCTCGCCGCCATCGGCATTAGCCGGGAGCCGCGCGAGGTCAAGGCGTGGCAAGGCCACCGCGATAATTGCACAAGGCTGGTGCATTTCGTCGAAGACAGGCCCGGGGTCGCGGGTTAAGGCCGCAATCATAAACACGGTCGGGGATCGGGGAGAGAGCGTGCCAGAACTCATGCCGAAAGGTGCCGGCAGCGAATGGCGCGCACATTGGCCGATCGTGCTGGCTGCCTTTTCCGGCATGGGCATGTCGACCATCGCCTCCTACACGACCAGCCTGTTCATCGAGCCGATCGAGGCAGAGTTCGGCTGGAGCCGGGCGCAGATCATGTCCGGCCACATCATTGCTGCGACCGTCGGCGTGCTGTTCGCGCCGTTTGTCGGCGCGGCAATCGACAAGTTCGGACCGCGCCGGTTCGGCATTGCCGCTAGCCTTGTGGTTCCCGCTTGCTTCGCCCTGTTGGGCGCAACCAGCGACAATGTCTGGGTATGGCGGGCCTTATGGGCGGTGTTCGCCGTTTCCACCTTGCTGCTCCAGCCAGCGATCTGGACCGCGGCGGTGACCGGCCTGTTCGTCAACGGGCGAGGCTTTGCGCTGGCCTGCGTGCTGTGCGGCAGCGGCTTTGCCTCTATCGCCATGCCGCCGATTACCTATTACGCCATCGAGGCCTTTGGCTGGCGATGGGGTTTCGGGGCAATCGCACTGTTCTGGTTCACGCTCGCCTTCCCGCTGATTACCCTGTTCTTCACCAGCGCGCAGGATGGCAATCGCACGGCTGGATCGGGTGCAGAATCCGGCCCGGCAATCGATTTCGGTTTTGTGGTGCGCAAGGTGATGCTGTCGCGCAAGTTCATCCAGGTTGCGCTTGCCGGGCTGCTGATCGCTACAGTCGTCGTCTCGACCGTGGTCAGTCTGGTGCCGATCATCACCGCCAATGGCCTGCCCCGCGAGGAAGCGGCAGCAATCGCGGGCCTGCTCGGCTTTGCCGCGATCTTCGGGCGTCTCACGGTCGGTTGGTTGCTCGACCATATCGAGGCGCGCTTTCTTGCCGCCTGCATGCTGTCGCTGCCGATGGTGTCGATCCTGCTCCTGACGCAGCTGCCGCAGTCCGAAGCCGCCGCAATCGCTGCCGTGCTGATCATAGGTCTGGCACTCGGCGCAGAGCTGGACCTGCTCGCCTATATCACCTCGCGGTATTTCGACCTTGCCTATTTCGGGACCCTGTTCGGCACGGTGGGCGGGTTCGTGACCCTGGCGGGCGGAGGAGGACCGGTGCTGCTCAACCTGGTCTACGACGCCACCGGCTCCTATACGCCCGGCCTGCTCGGCGCGATCCCGCTCAGCCTTACCGCTGCGCTCATGTTCCTGCTGCTTGGCCCCTATCCAAAAGACATCAATCCCGGCGCGAGCGGACATTGATGCAGCGCAAGGCTGGCCTTGC
>JBIPOX010000054.1:0-6870 GCA_044378785.1 Novosphingobium sp. | reverse complement strand
GCTGTCATGGTCCCACCGCGGTTTGCCGCTGGCCGCATCGAAAGCGCGGACATGGCCATGGCCGGTCGTAACGAAGACCATGCCTTGCGCCATTACAGGCCCGGTCGCGCTGTTGCCTTGCGGCAGGTCAGCGAACCAGGCGAGCCTGAGCCCGGCGACACTGCCGGTATCGATTGCATCTAGCGGGCTGTAATGCTGTTCGCCGCCAGTCCTGCCAAAGCCGTGCCACTCATCGGGATCGGTCAGGGCGCTGGGTTCTTCGGGCTGTGCAACCGGGTTGCAACCGCCCTGCATCGCCGCTGCAACCAGCAACACTGCGACGCTCCAAAGTCTTGCTCGCATCCCCATTTCCCCTGCCTCGATCCGGCGCGCCTCGTGGCCCGTCCGGAGCCGGATTCATGGAGGTTGGCAGGGCGGCTGGCAAGCGGCAGGTGTTGACCTTGGCCGCCAAGTCGGGAAACAGGCGCGCACTTCACACAAGAGCTAGGCACCCGGCGATGAGCAGCGCATTTTCCGACTGGATCGGCCGCACCGAGCACATGGTTGACGTGATCGAGCCTGCCCGCAGCAATGCCTTGCGCGCTGCGCTGGGCGACACCGGGTCAGGCCAGGCAGGCGCGGCCATGCCCCTGCTCCACCACTGGCTCTATTTCTGGAACGTGCAGCCGCCCTCGGGACTTGGCGAGGACGGGCATCCGGCCAAGGGCGGGTTCCTGCCGCCAGTGCCGCTGCCTCGCCGGATGTGGGCAGGCGGCAGGATCGAATTCGTCAAGCCGCTGCTGCTCGGCGAGCGCGTCACCAAGGTCTCGACCATTCTCGACGTACAGGAAAAATCCGGCAAGACCGGCGCGCTGGTTTTTGTCACGGTCGAGCATCGGCTCAGCGGCGAAAGCGGCCTTGCCATCGTCGAGCAGCAGGACCTCGTCTACCGCGAACCGGCCGCGCCCGGTTCGATTGCCGGACCTTCGGGCGAGGGCACCCGGCCCGACGCGCCCTGGTGCGAGACCGTGCACCCCGATGCGGTGCTGCTGTTCCGCTATTCGGCGCTGACCATTAATGGCCATCGCATTCATTACGACCTGCCCTATGCCATGGGCGAGGAAGCCTATCCGGCGCTGGTCGTGCAAGGGCCGCTACAGGCCAGCCTGCTGATCGATCTTGCCGCGCGCAAGCTTGCCAGGCCGATCGCGAAATTCGCTTTCCGGGGTCAGCAGCCCGCCTTCACTGGCGCGCCGCTTTTCGTATGCGGAGAGCCAAGCGAAGATGGTGCGAGCGTCTGGACCGAGCAGGACGGGCGCAAGAACATGACCGCAAGCGTGACCCTTGCCTGATCGGCAGGTTCACAGCTGCGCCGGGCGCAAGTCCTGCTCGCTGAACGTCCGCTCCACCGCAGCCGAATAGTCCGGCCCGCGCCGCAGGAAATTGCCGCCGTCGACCGCGATCATCTGGCCAGTGATCCACTTCGATTCTTCCGACAGCAGGAAGCGCGCGCACATCGCGATGTCTTCGGGCTCACCGAGCCCGTGCATCGGGGTTTGCGTCACATAGCTGTCGTAGATCGGTCCGCCTTTCGAGAGGCCTTCCATGATCTCGGTAGTGATGAAGCCGGGCTGGATGCCGTTGAAGCGCACCCTGGCGCGGCCATATTCGTCCGCCGCATTGCGCATCATTTCCTCGATACCCGCCTTGCCGACGGTATAGGCCCCGAAGAAGGGATGAGTGACATGCCCGGCGATAGACGACATGCCAACGAACGAGCCACCTCCCGCTGCCGCCATGTGCTTTACCGAATGCTTCACGCACAGCATCGTCGAGAGTACGTTCAGATGCAGCACGCGGATGAAGTTGGCTGTGTCCTGAAGGTGATAGGGCGCAAGGGCACCGCCGCCACCGGCATTGGCGACGAGGCCATGCAGGCCGCCACC
This sequence comes from Novosphingobium sp., assembly GCA_044378785.1. Lineage (GTDB taxonomy): Bacteria > Pseudomonadota > Alphaproteobacteria > Sphingomonadales > Sphingomonadaceae > Novosphingobium. The sequence continues at coordinate 4,945 of JBIPOX010000054.1, read as the reverse complement.
GAACTCGACTGCCTCGGCAATGATCCGGGCAACATCGTCTTCCGAAGTCACGTCGCCGGTGGCCACGTGCACTGCCCCGCCAGCATCGCCGATCCGCTTGGCCGTGTTCTCGAGCGTCTGCCGGGTACGCCCGCAGATCGTCACTTTCGCGCCTTCCGCTGCAGCCAGCACCGCACAGGCCGCGCCGATCCCGGTGCCACCGCCAGTGACGATTACCGAGCGGCCCGCAAGCGATTTGCCTCTCATGCCTTCGCTCCTCCGAAGCTCAGCGTGCCGGTTACCAGCGAGGCGCGCAGGCCATTGTCGATATCGATGTTCTGTCCGCTGACGAAGCTTGCCGCCGGGCTGCCGAGGTAGGCCAGCAGCATGGCGACCTCGCGCCCGCTCACCATCCGGCCCGCCGCATCGATCGAGAAATTCATCGCGTCGTCGCCCAGCGTTTCGAAGAAATCCTTCACCAGCGGCGTGTCGATCGGCGAGGGGCAGACGCTGTTGATGCGGATGCCGTGCGCGCGCATCTGCGCTGCCGCGCTCATCGTCCAGACCTGCATCACCTCCTTGGTGAAGCCATAGGTCTGGGTGCCGAGATCGCGGCCATCGAGCCATGTGGTTCTGCCGTCCCAGCCGTCCTGCGCAAGCAGTTCAAGGATCTGGGGCAGGCGCTGCGACCATGCCATGCCGGCAATCGAGGCAGTGGTGACAACCGCGCCGCCTTCCTCGATCTTGGGCAGCAGCGCCTCGGTGAGGTGGATCGGCGCATTGATGTTGACTGCCAGCACGATGTCGCGCTGGCTGGTGTCTGCAACCCCGGCATTGTTGAACAACGCGGCAATCGGACCTTCGATCTGCGCGGCGGCGGCATCGATCGCGGCCCGATTGGCAAGGTTGGTCTCGATGAAGACATCGTGCGGGCCGCTCGGCTCGCGAATGTCGAGCACGGTGACCTTGGGCTTGCCCAGTTCGGCCAGAACCTCAAGCAGTCCCGCGCCGACGCCGGTCGCGCCGCCAGTCACCACCACATGCTTGCCTGAAAAATCGAACGCCGTCATGCCCTGTCCTCTCGCTGATTTGCTGCATTCAAGCGCCGAGCAATAGGCGAGAATGGCCCTGCGTCAATCGTGTGAGACAGGCTGGCTCGCAAAGGCGCGATTCAGCCTAGCCGGGCAAGCACAAGTCCGGCCAGCGCCGCAATTGCCAGCGTGGTTGCGATGCCCCGCTTGAGCTGGAAAATCAGCACCAGCGCAAGCACCGCGATCACGGCAGCACGCCAGTCGAAACTGGCAAGCTGGGGCACTTGCAGGTGCAGCGGCCCGGCTCGAACCAGATCGACGCGCACAAACAGCACATGCAGCGCAAACCACAGCGCCAGATTGGCGATCACCCCGACCACCGCGGCGGTCACTGCCGAAAGCGCGCCGCGCAGCGCCGGGATAGCCTGCAAACGCTCCATCCAGGGTGCGAGAGCAAAGATCCACAGGAAGCAGGGCGCGAACGTCACCCAGGTGGTCAGCATGGCACCCAGCACTCCGGCCAGCAGCGGATCGAACGGCGCGGGCGCGCGGAACGCGGCAAGATAGCCGACGAACTGGGTCACCATGATCAGCGGTCCGGGCGTGGTTTCGGCAAGGCCGAGCCCGTCGGCCATCTCGCCTGGAGCGAGCCAGCCGTAACCGGTGACCGCTTCCTGCGCCATATAGGCAAGCACCGCATAGGCACCGCCAAAGGTCACGACAGCGAGTTGCGAGAAGAACGCGCCGATCTTCCACAGCACATGATCGGGGCCAAGGAGCAGCAGCACGGCGGCGAGCGGCAAGACCCAGATCACGCCCCAGGCTGCTACTGCGGCAAGGCTCGCGCGCCAGGGGCGAGGACCGGGCGGCGAGGCAGCGGAACTGTCGCCCAGACCCAGGAGATGGGGCGCTCTTGCCCCGAGGATCGCACCTACCAGCAGCGCGGCGACAATGATCGCTGGAAACGGCGCGGCAAACAAGAACAGCCCGGCAAAGGCCAGCGCCGCCAGCAGGCGGTGCGCCATGGTCTGCAAGGCCCGGCCCGCGATCCGCAGCAAGGCCTGCGCGACAATCGCGAGCACTGCTGCCTTGATCCCGAGAAACAGCGCTGCAAACCAGTCAAGACCTGCGGCAAAGCCATAGAGCATTGAGAGCGCGAGCATGATTGCCGCGCCGGGCAGCACGAACAGGCCGCCCGCGATCACCCCGCCCTTCCAGCCGTGCAGCTTCCAGCCGATCCAGGTCGCGAGCTGCTGGGCTTCGGGCCCGGGCAGCAGATGGCACAGGTTGAGCGCCTGCAAGTAGTCGCGTTCGCTCACCCAGCGCCGCTCGTCGACCAGTTCGCGGTGCATCAGCGCGATCTGCCCGGCGGGACCGCCAAAGCTCAGGCAGCCGATCCGCGCCGAGACCCGGGTCAATTCCGCAAGGTCGGGATGGTGAAGGTTTTCGGGTCCGGTCATCGAAGCAAGCCTCCTGTTCTGCCCACGGCAGGTTGAAGGCAACGCTTGGGCTTGGCGGCAATGCCAACGCCTGACCGGGGGGTTGCGAGCCCCGATAGCTGTTCTCTAGCCGGATCTAGCCGAGCGATCAACTACTGTGGGGGGGGGCGACGTCTGCCCGGCTCTAGTCTGCCGCGCTACGCAGGCAGAGCGTTTGGTGCTAGCGATCACTGTCCCGCACCGCTGACAGGCGCAATGGCATTGTGCATCCGTTCGGTGAAATCCCAACTGGTCATCCATTCCGGCTCGATGCGCAGGGCGACTTCCTCGTCGACCTTGGCCAGCAACATCCGCGACAGGCGGCTGGTCGGCCGGATCGCATACCGCTCGAGCAGGGCCTCGAGAATCGGCGCGCCTGCGGTCGGGTCGACAGTGACCCTGCCTTGCCCCCTGAGGCCGCGATAAGGAGGGCTGTCCCCGGCTATCTCGAAAGCGCAGCGGCCATCGGCCTCGAGCAGCCGGACGATCAGGGCGCTGCGGTTGGTTGCACACCACAGCGCGTCGTCCTGCACCGTGAACCAGAGCGAAACGACCAGTGGCCAGCCATCGCCGTTCACTACCGCGAGCCGGACAGGGATTTTCGCACCCGCCAGAAAGGCAGCGATCTCTTCGGGGTTCCATGGCCCGCTTGTTCGAACGTCTCGCAAACCGGGCATGATCGGGTACCTGCTTGATGTTGGCTGGCACCTAGCATCAATCGGATTCGTCGCGGGCGCAAGGTGCTGCATCGGATCGTGTCGGATCGGATGGCAAAGCCAGCGCAACACCAGCCAGTCGGATATGTCTTTGGGGCAGTCGCATAGCTGTCCGACTGGTGTCGAGCTGCGGCGATCGGACCTGGCAGCGGCAGCCCGGACGTCGCTGTGCTGTGTGCAATTTCAGAGGCCCAGATATTGAAACCAAAGCATATTCTGGCGAGAAAGAGCCGGGCTGCATTGGCTCCGCGCACTGCTTGCGCGCAGGCAAAGGCCGCGTTTTCGCTGCCCGCGTCGAGCCGTTCGCAGCTTGCCGTGCCCCTACGACCACGTTGAGAACACCCTGCTTCCGGGTGATCTTTGCTGCAACGCAATGAAGCGGGAGAGCAATCATGATATCGCAGACCATATCGAAAATTTCGTTTCCTGTCCGTTGGGTCCTCGATCCCAAGGTCAGTCCGCTCCGTCATCTGGCGGTCGCCCAGCGCTTTCAGGTGATGTGCCTGCTCGGCACGATGTGGACGATCATCTTTTGCCTGAGCTTCGGGCTTTGGGCCCACTATGGCTTCCTGCTCGGCTTTCACGTCCTGATGGCGATGGGCGCGCTGGTCACTGGCCTGACCTTCTCCTTCGCGTCATCTGCCCGGTCCGACCCGGCCCCAGCGTCGATCCGCAACAACCGTTAATCCGCATTTTGCTTCGTGGCCGTTTGGGTCGCCCAACCAAAAAGGTTAGAACCATGAAAATGATCACCACTGCTGCGCTTGCGGCGATCCTTGCCGTGTCGGCCGCCCCGGTATCGGCGGGCCAGTATCAGAAGCCAAAAACGATCGTTGAAACCACGATCGCATCTCCGCAGCACCAGACCCTGCTCGCGGCAGTCAAGGCCGCCGACCTGGTCGATGCGCTCTCCGGCCCCGGGCCGTTCACGGTGTTCGCCCCGAACGACACTGCTTTCGCCAAGCTTCCTGACGGCACTGTTGCAACGCTGCTCAAGGCGGAAAACAAGGCCCAACTCCAGTCAGTGCTGACCTATCATGTCGTCGCTGGCAGGGTGTCGGCCAAGCAGCTGGTCAAGATGATCAAGGCGAATGGCGGCACCGCCAAGCTGACGACGCTGCAGGGCGGAATGCTCTCTGCCACTCTTGCCGGCTCGAACGTTATCATTACCGACGGAGCGGGTGGCAAGGCCACTGTCGTCGCTGCCGATCTCAAGACCTCGAACGGCGTGATCCACGTGACCGACTCGGTGTCTCTGCCGGGCTGACCTGTGGGTATGCCGCAAGCGCGGGCGGGAGCGGCTTTGCGCCCCCGCGCTCAGGCATAGCTTTGCGGTTGGTTGAGCCGGTCCATCACTTCGTCGATCGGCTCGACCACCGTAACGCTCCTGCCTTCGCCGAACCGGATTCGGGTCCCTTCCTGGACTTGCGAGATGAAGGTGACCTGCTGCGCGTTGACCACATTGGCAACCCTATCGGTGCAAGTGAACTTTACGAAGATACTGCGCTCTCCCGTTATTCGGGAAAGCGTAGCTGATTTATGGCCAGATACCAGCCGCAGCATGGCAGCCTTACCGGGTGCCTGGTGAACGGTGAAGGAAATGGTGCCGCTCAAGTGACACGAACACCTGACCCCATCATTACGGGAGCAAGGGTAGTCACGGGCAAAAACAGGTTAATTCAATCCTCTGCGCGCCTGCTCGGCTAGTCTTTTGTCCTTGATCCCGTAAGCTAGGGTCAGG
>JBIPOX010000223.1:0-3695 GCA_044378785.1 Novosphingobium sp. | reverse complement strand
CAGTTCGCCCTCGCCGGGCCGGGCACTGCCAGTCGAAGCGCAGGCCGACAGAGCGGCAGCTGCGCCCAGCGCGGCAAAATCGCGGCGCGAAAGGCCGCGCGCAGCGAGCGCCCGATCATGCGTGTCGCTGGTGGTTTCATCACACATCGCCTGGTCTCCTATGCCGCTCGGCCTAGCGGTCAGGCTATCGCATGCAAGGCGCGGCTGCTAGAGCAATTGCCTCGCAATTCCGGAGAAAATGGCCTTGGGCGACCCCGACGATATCACTGCCTGGCAGCGGCTCGATCAGGAAGTAACCTCTTCAGGCAAGCTGGTTGCCGAGGATGTCGCGCGCCTGGCCAGGCTCGGTGTGCGCCATGTCATCAACCTTGCGATGGACGACAGCGACGGCGCGCTGGCCAACGAGGCTGAACTGATGGCCGATGCAGGGCTTGGCTATACCCACATCCCGGTCCCGTTCGAGGCACCCGACGACACCCATTTCGAGGCCTTTGTCGCCGCCTGCAAGCAGGCTGCAAGGCCGCTGCATGTCCACTGCATCGCCAATATGCGGGTCTCCGCGTTCCTCTACCGCTATCACCGCGACGTGGCCGGCATGCCCGAGGCCGAAGCGCGCGCCAGGATGGAACAGATCTGGTCGCCCGACAGCGGCGAGCATCCCGCGCTCGAACCCTGGGCGCGGTTCATTGCCAAGCCGGACTGATCACTCCGCGTCGAAACGATAACTCCCGCCATCGCGGCGCACCCGGCCAGAGGTCGTGCCCGCAAAGTGCGTGCCGATCACCAGCACCGGCGCATCGGCAACGTCGGCATAGATCCGCGCGCGCGTAGCGCTGGCCATGGCGCTGTCAAAGTCAACCGCGGCCATCGACCACTCGGCATTGGCGAACTGGAACGGGTGGTGGACCATGTCGCCAGTGATGAAGGCCTCCTGCCCTCCCGAGCGCAGGCGCACGCAGACATGGCCCGGCGAATGGCCGGGGGTTGGCTCGAACCAGACCTCGTCGCAGACCCTGTGGTTCTCGTCGACCAGATCGACCAGCCCGGCCGCGACTACTGGCTGCACCGAATCGGCAAAGGTCAAGTTCTGGATCTTCTTGAAGGCGTCTTCGGGATCGCCATCGACCTCCCCCAGCCAGTGCGCATATTCGACCTTGTTGAACAGGTAGCGCGCATTGGGAAAGGTCGGCACCCACTGCCCGCCCTGCTTCATCGTGTTCCAGCCAACGTGATCGAAGTGCAGATGGGTACACAGCACCACGTCGACCTTCTCGCGATCGAACCCGGCGCGGGCGAAGTCTTCCATGAAGGCGGTCTGGAGATAGCTGCTGCCTTCGTAGGGCATGCGGTCGCGCTCGTTGCCGATGCAGGTGTCGACGACGATCGTGAGCGAGGGCGTCTCGACCACCAGCGCGTGGATGCTCATCCTGCCCTGCCAGTCGTCGGTGACGAAGTGCGGCTTGAGCCAGTCGAGCTGTCGGACCTGCTCGGCGCTCGCCCTGGGAAACATGGTCGGGATGTCGAACAGCGATTCGCTCTCGATAATGCGGGTGACGCGAATGTCGCCGATCTGCCAGCGGCGGAATGTCGCCTCGGTCTGGGTGGCCATTGTCTCTCTCCCCCTGGTTCTTGTCATTCGCTCCGGAAATTGAGTTCGAGCAGCACGTTGTCCGGGTCCGAAACGAACAGTTGCCGGAAATTGGCCCCGGCCAGCTCTACCGCGCGGTATTCCAGACCCATTTCCTCGCAGCGCGCCTTCATCCCCTCGAAGTCATCACAGGCAAGCGCGACATGGTCGATCGCGCCGGTGCTGGGCCGCACCTCGCCTAGCGGGCCATGCCGCGCCGGATCGTGGACCTGGACGTGCACGATCGGATTGTCGTTGCGATCGTAGATCCAGCGTCCCGGATAATCAGGCATGACCGGGATCGGCCGCGCCTCCATATCCAGCAGGCGCTCATAGAACGCGGTAGTGACGGCGATGTCCGCCGCAACGATATTGACATGCTCAAGCCCGACCGCGCCCATAGCTCTCTCCTGCATGGCGGACAGCGCGGTTCAGGTCCTGAACACCACCGTCCTGTTGCCGTTGACTAGCACCCGGTCCTCCAGATGCAGCCGCACCGCTTCCGCCAGCACCCGCCGCTCGATATCGCGGCCCTTGCGAACAAGGTCCTCGGGCGAGTCGGCATGGGTGATCGCTTCGACATCCTGATGGATGATCGGCCCCTCGTCGAGGTCCGCTGTGACATAGTGCGCGGTCGCCCCGATCATCTTCACGCCGCGGGCATGGGCCTGGTGATAGGGCTTGGCCCCCTTGAAGCCAGGCAGGAACGAGTGGTGAATGTTGATGCAGCGGCCCGACAGCCAGGCTGACATGTCATCCGAAAGGATCTGCATGTAGCGAGCCAGCACCACCAGCTCCGCCCCCGTTCCGGCAACGATCTGTTTGAGACGCGCCTCGGCCTCGGGCTTGGTCTCCTTGGTCAATGGCACGTGATGAAAGGGAATTTCGCGCAGGTTGGTATGCCGCAAGGCCTCGAGCGGGTGATTGCAGACCACGCCGACAACATCCATTGCCAGCTCACCGATCCGCGCACGATAAATGAGGTCGGCGAGGCAGTGGTCGAACTTCGAGACCAGCATGAGGACCTTGCGCGGTGCCTCGCGGCTCCGCAGGTTCCAGCGCATCGCATCCTCGGCTGCGACAGCGGCGAAACCCGCGCGCAAGGCCTCGGGATCGCCCTCACCCGGATCGAAAGCGACCCGCATGAAGAAGTCGCCATCTTCGCGGTCGTTGAATTGCTGCGCCTCAAGCACGTTGCCGCCCTGCTCGTACAGGAACGCAGTGACCCGGGCGGTAATGCCGGGCCGGTCCTTGCAAGCCAGGGTCAGGATCTGCTCGCCTGCCATGGCTCAGGCCGCCCGGCGATGGGTAAGCGCGGCCTCGCACTCGGCGAGCAGGGTAGCGATGATCTCGGCAACTGGCTCTTCCGCGCTGACCATGCCGACCGATTGTCCAGCCATCAGCGAACCGTTTTCGACATCGCCATCGATCACTGCGCGGCGCAGCGCGCCTGCCCAGAAGTGCTCGATCTGCAACTGCGCCTCGCCCATCTCGATCGTGCCCTCGTCGAGCAGGCGGGCAACCTCCAACTGCTTGGCAGTGAATTCCTCGGTGCCCTTGTTCTTGAGCGCGCGCACCGGGATCACCGGGAGGCGCGGATCAACCTGCACGCTGGCTACGGCATCGCGCGCCGAGGCGCGGAAGAAGGCTTTCTTGAAGAGGGGGTGAGCGATCGATTCGCTGGCGCAGGCAAAGCGGGTGCCAAGCTGGACGCCGCACGCGCCCATCTCGAGATAGCCGGCAATCGCTTCGCCCCGGCCAATACCGCCAGCAACAAAGACCAGCGCGTCGCTTGCCAGGGCAGGCAGGATCTCCTGCGCCAGCACCGAGGTCGAAACCGGGCCGATATGGCCGCCTGCCTCCATGCCCTCGATCACCAGGGCATCGGCGCCAGAACGCAACAGTTTCTTGCCCAGCGCCACGGTCGGCGCAAAGCAGATCACCTTGGCTCCGGTCGCCTTGATCGCCTCGACACTGCCCCTGGGCGGGATGCCACCGGCGAGCACGACATGGCTGACCTTGTGGCGACCGCAGACCTCGATCAGGTCGAACAGGCCGGGATGCATGG
>JBIPOX010000265.1:0-3171 GCA_044378785.1 Novosphingobium sp. | reverse complement strand
TTGACGCCAAACGGCTTGCCGGTCAGCGCCTTCGTGCCAGCGATTTCGCGGTCGAGCAGTTCGGGCGTCATCGCCCCGCAGGCGATCACGCCAAAGCCGCCGGCATTGCTGATCGCCGAGACGAGATTGCGTTCCGACACCCACGACATGGCGCCGCACAGGATTGCCCACTCGCTGCGGAGAAAGGCGCTGCCGCGTGCCATCAGGTCATGGGTGTTCGGGTAATTTCTCAAGGTCTCGCCCCGCCAGTTGCTCTGCTGCCGGGCGCTATAGCAGGGCCGGGGCGGTTGCCAAGGCGGGCTGCTTGATCTTCCTCGCCCCTTGAGGGAGAGTAGCGCAATCACAAACTTTCGTCATTCCCGTGAAGACGGGAATCCATCACCAAACGTCAAGTCATTGATTTAGGCTCGGAGATGGATCCCCGCCTGCGCGGGGATGACGAGGGTTTTTTAACATCTGTCTATTGCGCAACACTCGCTAATGCGGAGTGGGGAATCCCGATCAAATCCGTTCCAGCACCACCACCGGTATCACGCGGTCGGTGCGCGACTGGTAGACGTCGAAGTTCGGCCAGTCCTTGGTCGCCTCGGCCCACAGCTCCTCGCGTTCGGGCGACTGTGCGGTGCGCGCCCTTGCCCGGAACTTGTCGCCTTTCACCTGAACGTCGATTTCCGGATTCGCCATCAGGTTCAGATACCAGGACGGGTGCTTCGGCGCGCCGCCCATCGAGGCGATGATGATGTATTTGTCACCTACCGGTGTGAAGATGATCGGGTTGGTGCGCGCGATGCCGGTCTTGCGGCCGATGGTGGTGAACAGCAGCGCCGGCACGCCGTTCCACATGTAGCCGACCTCGCCATCGGTTTCCTGGTAGCGCTTGACGTGTTCGTCGCCGACGAGGGTGATATCGGTGCCGGTTCCCAGCGGGCTCACGGGTGCCTCTTCACTCATACAATCAACTCCCAATTCGCAATCGCGAAACTTTGTTCACGATCAGCTTAGCTGCATCGCGCTCCAATGCCAGCGTGAAATTGCCTCAGGCAGCCGGTTCCTTGGCGTCGAGGCCATAGGCAGTGTGCAGCAGCCGCACCGCCAGCTCGGTCTCGTCGGCATTGATCAGCACCGATACCTTGATCTCGCTGGTCGAGATGGCGAGGATATTGATCCCGCGTTCGGCGAGCGCTGCGAACATCGTCGCCGCGATCCCGGCGTGGCTGCGCATGCCGACCCCGACAATGCTGATCTTGGCGACATTGTCGTCGCTGATCATCCGGAAATAGCCGATCGCCTCCTTGCGCTCCTCGAGCAACGCGGTGGCGCGGGCAAGATCGGAGACCGGGACAGTGAAGGTAACGTCTGTCTCGCCCTTGTCCTTGGCGACGTTCTGGATGATCATGTCGACATTGATGCTGGCATCGGCCAGCGGGCCGAAAATCGCCGCGACCGCGCCGGGACGGTCGGCGATCCGGGTCAGGGTTACCTTGGCCTCGTTCTTGTCGGCGGCGATGCCGGTGATCAGCTGGCGTTCCATGTCGCTTCCTTCCAGTTCTTCGTCGCTGACGATCATCGTTCCAGGCAAATCGTCAGCAGGCACGGCATCCTCGTCGACAAAGGAGGAGAGCACCTGCACGCGCACTTTTTCCTTCATCGCAAGGCTGACCGATCGGGTTTGCAGCACCTTGGAGCCGACCGAGGCGAGTTCGAGCATTTCCTCGTAGGTGATCCGGGTGAGCTTGCGCGCCTTGGCGACGATGCGCGGATCGGTGGTATAGACGCCGTCGACATCGGTATAGATGTCGCAGCGATCGGCCTTGAGCGCAGCAGCGATCGCGACCGCCGAAGTGTCCGAGCCGCCCCGCCCCAGCGTCGCGACCCGGTTGTCGGTCGAGACACCCTGGAAACCGGGGATCACCGCGATCTCGCCAGCTGCCATCGAGGCGAGCAGAGCGCCGGTTTCGATCTCGCCGATGCGCGCTTTCGAATAGGCCTCGTCGGTGCGGAACGGCAATTGCCAGCCCAGCCAGGAACGCGCCTTGCAGCCCATCGCCTGAAGTGTGAGCGCGAGCAGGCCGGATGTCACCTGCTCGCCCGAGGAGACAACCACGTCGTATTCCGCCGGATCATAGAGCGGGCTGGCCTCGCGGCAGAAATTGACCAGTCGGTCGGTTTCGCCAGCCATCGCCGAAACGACAACCGCGACCTCGTGCCCGGCGTCCTGCTGGCGCTTGACGATGCCCGCGACGCGCCGGATGCGCTCCGTTCCGGCCATCGACGTGCCGCCGAATTTCATCACGATTCGAGCCAAGGCTTCGATGCTCCTGCGCTGGAATATGCTTGGCGGGGCTGTTAGGAGCGCAGCATGACCAATGCAACCACCATCCGGCCCGACGAGGCGGCACATTTCGGCGCTTTGGCGGCTGACTGGTGGGACCCGAAGGGGTCCTCGGCGATGCTCCACCGGCTCAACCCGGTGCGGCTGGCCTTCATCCGCGCCGAGATCGACATGCATTTCGGCTGCGATCCCGCCAAACTGCGCCCGCTGGCGGGCAAGCGCGCGCTCGATGCCGGGTGCGGCGCGGGCCTCGTCTGCGAGCCGCTTGCCCGGCTTGGCGCACAGGTGACCGGGATCGACGCCGCGGCTCAGAACATCGCTGCTGCGCGCGACCATGCCGAGGCAATGGGGCTTGCCATCGATTACCGCGATGGTGAACTGGCGGACCTGAAAGCGCCCGCTTTCGATCTGGTCTGCGCGCTCGAAGTGATCGAGCATGTCGCCGACAAGGCAGCTTTCCTTGCGCAGCTGGCCGGCCGGCTCGCACCTGACGGTCTGATGGTGCTCTCCACCCCCAACCGCACGGCGCGGTCGCGGCTGCTGCTGGTCGGCGCGGCCGAACGGTTTGGCGCGATCCCGAAAGGCACGCATCACTGGGACGATTTCGTCACGCCCGACGAATTGCGCGATCTGCTTGGCGGCGCCGGGCTGGCCATGGGCGAGCCGCGCGGCATTGCGTGGTCGCCGGGCAAGGGCCTGCACCTGTCGGACGATCTGGCGCTCAATTATATCGTGACGGCGCGACACGCCTGAGTGGCACGACCTTCGCCGCTCAGCTCATCGCCAGGACCAGATTGCGGACCTGCGGGTAGACCTGCTTTTCCCAGCGGGAGCCGGAG